>JAZPYP010000062.1:0-13130 GCA_045544255.1 Eubacteriales bacterium
CATCTTTGACACGCCGGGAGACTCTCAAAAATGTTTCCGAATTCGCCAAACCGGTCTCGTCGGCGCACATAGGTGCGGTAGAGGGCGGTTTGGCGGGTAAGTCGGATCGGAGCCATGGCGTTCTGTGGGCCAAGGAGTTGCAAAGCTGTATTGTCTTCCTAAGGCCGCCTTGGCCTCCGACTTCATCTTTGACACGCCGGGAGACTCTCAAAAATGTTTCCGAATTCGCCAAACCGGTCTCGTCGGCGCACATAGGTGCGGTAGAGAGCGGTTTGGCGGATAGCAGAAAATTTCAATAAAATCCGCATCGCCATGCGGATTTTTTCCTTTTATAGAAAACAAGGAGAAAGAATGATACTTCCTTCTCCATGTTAACCTATTGATTGGCACAATCTGGTTGCTTTCTTCTATTTTCTGCGGTCGGGGACTTTTTTGACAGTCTCAAGTGCTATGCCAAGATCGGCATAGCACTTATTTTTAAAGGTTCGGTATTCTTTTCTTTTCGTCCATCAAGGCGGCGATGAAGGCCTGATCCAGATCGGAGAGCTTATAGCCCTGCCGATAGATCAAAACATCCTTATAAACGCGGCGATTTACATTGCATTTCTTTTGGATCAGATTATACTTTTCAGGCAGCTCATCGGTTAAGGGCGAAACCCACATAAAGGCATTGGGAATCTGCTCCAAAAGGGAAAATTGGCTTGCCCGCTCAAAGATATTGATCCGCTTATCCACATATTCCGAAAGCTCCGCTTTCTTCACATCGATCTGCGGCAGATTCGGCACATAGGGATCCGCATGGCAGATCTCAAAATAGGGAGCAAGGTCTGCAGGGCTGATCTCTTCCTTTTTGGCAAGGGGATGATCGCGGCTCATCAAAAGGCAATAGGAAAATTCGCCGATGGTTTCGCTGACCAATTTTTTATCATGGAACTGATTTTTGAAATACTGCTCAAAGCCTTCCTGATAGCGCACAATTCCAAGATCAAATTCCTCGCGGACCACATTCAAAATAGTGCGCATGGAATTGGTTTCTTTATAATAGATCTCTGCCGGCTCCTCTGCGCCAAGCTTTGCGGCAAAGGCGGTAAAGGCGGCGGAGATATAGCTTGCACGGGGGGCAGAGACCGAAAAGCGGCGGCTTTGAGAGCGGCCGCGGCGATAGAGCTCTTCCATTTCGTCTACCTGCGCAATGATCCGCTTGGCATAGCGCAAAAATTCCTCGCCATCGGCGGTGATGGAGATGCCTTTGGGAGTGCGATTAAAGATAGAAATCCCAAGGCTTTCTTCCAGCTCTTTAATGGCGCGGGAAAGATTGGGCTGGCCCATATATAGATTTTCTGCAGCTTTACTGATCGATTGGGTTTTTGCGATCTCAACTGCGTATTTTAAATGAACAATGTTCAAGAGATATGCCTCCGTTTAATTAATGGTAACCTAAAAAATTTACCAGTTTGTTACGCCGCCGCTTTCCGCAGCAGAGAAGATACTAACGCCGAGAATGGCTACGACAATAATGGTGAGAACCACAAGGCCAACACTGATCAGGCAGAGGATCAACTGGCTCTTGGCCCAATTACGGAAGGTTTCATTCTTATCATCACCAAATCCCCATACAAAAAGCATGATCAAATAAATGAGAGAACCGACAACAGGGATCATGGGAATCAAATGATAGAGCACCCATTTTCCGGTACTGATATGCTCCTCTGCAGGGCGCTGATAATAATTGATGGGAGGCTGGTATACAGGGGGCTGCTGACGGGGGGCCTCTCCTTGGGGTGCAGCGGCCTGAGAAACAGGCTCGGCAGCAGGCGCCTCCGCTGCGGGGATCGCTTTCCCGCAATTGGCGCAGTACTGCACATCATCTTCCCAAACAGCATTACAATTCGGACAAAGTTTCATCGCTAATTACTCCTATTTTTAAAAATTCAATCAATATATTCTTGGCACACGCTTTCCGATGCCGCAAATAAGCTCATAATGAATGGTACCCAGCTCTTCCGCAATCGTATCATAAGGAATGGCGCCGCCCATCAGCACTGCCTCATCCCCTGCTTTACAAGGGATATCGGTAACATCTACCATCATCTGATCCATGCAAACAGAGCCCAGAATTTTCGCCCTTTTGCCATGGATCATCACATAGCCGAGCCCCGAAAGATTGCGGGGATAGCCATCGGCATAGCCGGCGCTTATCGTGGCCACCCGCATGGGGGCGGAGGATTTGAAGCGGCGACCATAGCTGATGGAGCGCCCTTTCGGCAGATCCTTTACAAAAGAGACGGCGGATTTCATCACCATAGCAGGCTTAAAGGGATTTTCCCTGCCGCCCGGCTCCAACCCATAAAGAACAATTCCCGCCCGCACCATATCGAGATGATAGCGGGCATCCAAAAAGGTGCCGGCGCTATTGGCGGCATGGCGCAAAAGGCAAAGGCCTTGCTGCTCCAGCAGATTGCAGACCGCCATGAACCGCTCAAACTGCCCTTCGGTATAGGCCTCTTCCCCATCGGTATCGGCCACCGAAAAATGGGTAAAGATCCCTTCGGCTTGAATGCCCGGCAGGCGGCTGACCGCAAGGATCGCTTCAGCGGCGGCTTCGGGGGCAAAGCCATCAAAGCCGATCCGCCCCATGCCGGTATCGACCGCGCAATGAACCTTTGCTTTTGCTCCCGCCTTCACAGCAGCCTCGCTCAAAAGAGCAGCAAGCTCCCCATCGAAAACAGTTTGGATCAGATCATATTTAAAAAGATAAGGGTAATAATCAGGATCGGTATACCCTAAAATCAAGATGGGCTGCTTGATCCCGAAATTACGCAATTCCACAGCCTCCTGCAGGCAGGAAACGGCAAATTGATCGGCGCCAAGCTCCGCAAGAAGGGGGGCAACCCGCTCCACCCCATGGCCATAGGCATCTGCCTTCACAATCGCCATCACGCGCACCTCGGCACCCACCTTGGCACGAACTGTATAAAAATTTTCAGCGATGGCAGAGAGATCTACCTCTGCCCAGGTTCGGTTAAAATTTTTCATTCTAATTCCTCAAAAATATACTCCGCGATCTCTTCCGGCTGAAGAGCGCGGGGAGAATGCTCCATAGAGGCAAGGTGCGCGGCGCGGTTATGAAGCCATACACCCAGCTTTACCATCTCGAAGGGATCCTCGCAAGGGTTGGAGGCCAAAAGCCCGCCGATCAGGCCTGCCAGAAGATCACCGCTTCCCCCTTTTGAAAGGGCGGAGCAGGGAGCGGAAAGGATCGCGGTTTGCTCCCCATCGGTAACCAAAGTGGCGGCATCTTTCAGGCAGAGGATCAGCCCATGCTCTTTGGCAAAATCCTTTGCATATTGCAAGCGGTTCTTTTGGAGCATCGGGATGCTCACCCCAAGAAGCCGCGCAAATTCGCCCATATGCGGAGTAAGCACAGTGAGCCGATCATGGCGGGCAGAAAGGCAGGAGCGAATATGCCAGAGGCCATCGCCATCGACCACCAAGGCGGGAGCATTTTTCCAAAGAAAGCGCATTCTGCGCCCTGCGGCGGCGCTTCTTCCAAGGCCGCTGCCCCCAAGCCAGACACTACGGAAATCCCGATAGATCTCCTGCGGTTTTTTCAGGATCGGGCCATAAAATTTTGCGGCTGCGGCGG
Source organism: Eubacteriales bacterium (assembly GCA_045544255.1). Lineage (GTDB taxonomy): Bacteria > Bacillota > Clostridia > Oscillospirales > QAKW01 > QAKW01. The sequence goes on from JAZPYP010000062.1 coordinate 3,647, forward strand.
CTTTTGCTCTTTTAGGCAGGTAGCCATAAATCAAGCCAACCCCGCTTTTCAAAGCACCCTTCAAGGCGAGGGCGGCGGCGCCGGTATATTGAGAGGAGCCCACCAAAAGCCCAAGATCGCCAAAGCTGCTTTTATGCCCCCATTCCTCTCTTTCGGGAAGGGACGGAGCAAGGGTTTCAAGCGCTATTTCATCGGCATATTCTTGCGGAATGCCGATCTCTTTCAAAACCACCTTGCCGCAATCGGCCAAAAGATGGCAAGGCTTTAAAAACGCAAATGTAACCGTTAAGATCGGCAAAAGGGTGCCTGCGGCGCAAAGGCCGCTATTGCCATCCATTCCGCTGGGAAGATCGATCGCCACCACAGGGGCATCCACTTGATCCATAATTGCTTTAGCGCTCTTTGGAAGCTCCCCATGGAAACCGGTGCCGAAAATGCCATCCACCACCAGCGGATAGCCTTTTGGGGAATCGATAAAGGGAACCCCCAGCGCTTTGGCCCTCTCATAATAATGGCGGCAATCAGGGCTCATTTCTCCTTCCCCTACCTGAACGATAGCAGGAGAATAAACAGGATGCAAAAGGCAGGCAAGGGCATAGGCATCGCCGCCATTATTGCCCGATCCCGCAAGAAGGGCCACCCGCTCAAAGCCTTTCTGCTGCATGAGAGCGGAAACCTCTTGATAAAGGCCATCAGCGGCGTTTTGCATCAGCTGCAGGGAAGAAAAGAGGCCTTCCTCCACTGCGCGCAGATCCATATTTTTCATCTCTTTTGGGGAGACGATTTTTTTCGATTTCAGATGCTTCATCTTCTCTTTCCGCGGGCGCGGCGATCAAAAACCTCCAGCATCCGATCATCGGGCTGGAAAAGGATGCATACCCGCTCCCCTTTATCGGTAAAGGTAAGCCAATAATATTCAGGCTCTTCCCCTTGATGAGAAAGGAAAGAGATCACCTTGCAATCGGCAGCAGGGCGATTTTCGATAGGGCCATATTCAACGGTTTTGGCAATGGAGGCCACCAAAATTTCCTTGCGGCGCTCTTTATTGATGATCTTACCAAAGCGGATCTCATCTTCCAGAAGGGTATATTCCCATTCGAAAAAGAAGGTGAGAAAAAGCTTATAGGCAATAAAGCTGAGAATGGCGCAGGCGGCAATTCCGAGCAGGCCCATATACATGATCAGAAATACCCCAAGGGCCATCGGCAGGCCAACATAGGCCACCCGCTTGATCTGATCGGCGGCAGTGAGCCGATAGGGCAAAGTATATTCCACAAAATTTTCCATGTCGTTTCATCTCCCAAAAAATCTTTGATCCAGAGCGGAGATCCGCGCCTCCAGCTTTTCGATCATTTCCTTTGCGCTTTCATCTCCATGGACATATTCCTCCATCATCAGGCCGGAAGCGGCGCAGAGCTCATCATGGAGAGGAAAATAATTCTTCATTAAGAATTGAAGATACATCATCAACCGCAGATCTCCGTAAATCTGCGGGGTTTCGCCGGGCAGAGTGGAAAGAGCGACGGAATAGCCATCGGAGATCGCCTTCAAAATATCGCCATCTTCGGTAAAGGCAATGGTGGAATAAGAATCAAACATCTTTTTCTTCTTTTTATTCATAACAGTATGGCTATCGCTGGAGCCGACCACAGGAACCTTGATCCCCTCGCTCCGAAGCTGCTGATAAAGGCCCGCCTCTAAAATATTCTTCTCGGCGCCGCAGCCGCCCAAAACCTCGTAGGCATCGCAGAGCCCATTTTCAATCACTGCCCGCGCCATTTTGGTTTGAACATGATGATAGCCGATGCTCCAGAAAACATGAGGAAGAATGGCAAAGCCACCGCTCTTTTTAACCTCACGATATACCCAAACGCGGCCGAGATATTCCATCGGCTCCAATCCTTCAGGCACTTCTACCTCATCGGCAAGGGCCTCGATTTCGGCCCGAACCTGCTCCCGCTCATATAGCATACGGGCGCAAACGCTATATTTGCCGCCTACATTGACCATATGATAATAGCCTGCATAGCCATTATGGATCTCTTCGCCGGGCAGGATGGTGAAATTCTTCATAAAAGAAAGCTTTTTCTCCATCTCCTCAGAGGTATGATAAAAATAATGATCGGTAACGGCAAGGAAATCAAAGCCTGCCTTCCGATAGCCTGCGATCACAAGGCCGGGGCTCTCGTCTCCATCGGAAACATTGGTATGGACATGAAGATCCCCACGCTGAACCCTGCGGTTATAAAGATCCTCTTCCAGAGAATAGAGATAAAGATCCACTCCCTTTTTAGGGCGATCGATATAGATCTGCCAAGAAGAAAGCTCCTTTACCGCCTCATAGAGATAAGGCTTGGTATGATCTTTATAATCCTTGGTACTGATATGGATCCGCCATTCCTGCTCCCCTTTGAAAAAATAAGAAACCTTCAACTCACCGTTGACAGGAGAGACACTCTGCACCTTACGGCCTTTATTAAAACCAAAAAGAGTCATCCCCTCATCCAAGGGCACATCGCTTTCGCTTTGGGGGATGAATACCACATCATAAACCACATCATCAAAAAAGAGAAAATCCCCATCCAGACTTTTAATGGTAAGGGTTGACTCTTCATTTGCCTTAACAACTGCAGGAGAAACGCTGAATTTTTTAAGCCATTTATTCATCTTTTTCACCTCTATTCGATTATTATACCATAGTCAACCGGTAATTTCAATAAAAAGCACCTACAATTCTTTTATAATAAATACTTGATTTTCTTTTATTAATATGCTAAAATACTTCTAAATGCGACGAAGAGGCGTTTAAAGACCGGCGCAATCCCTTCATGCAGAGAGAAGATCCCATAGGCTGAAAAGATCTTCAGGAAAGGCGGCGGTTTATCTTCAACCTCGGAGCAGTGCTCTAACCGAAAGGGCATCGGAATTCCGCCGTTATCGGAGCGAATGAGTGCCGCAAGATTTTTGCGGAATCAGGGTGGTAACACGAGGTAGATTACCCCGTCCCTTTATCGAGGGGCGGGTTTTTGTTTTTTTTGGAGGAGATGCAAATGAAAGAAAAATTGCAAACCATTCGCGAAGAAGCTCTTGCGGCTCTTGGCGAATGCAAAGAAAAAGCGGAGCTGGATGCTTATCGGGTGCACTATCTTGGCAAAAAGGGTGAGCTGACTGCCCTTTTGCGGGGCATGGGCGCTCTTTCCCCCGAAGAACGCCCCATTATGGGCGCCATGGTCAACGAAGTTCGAGGCCTGATCGAAAAGGGCATTGAAGAAAAGCTTTCTGCGCTGGAAGCGGAAGAGCTTGCCCGCAGATTGGCAAGCGAGCAACTGGATGTTACGGTGCCGGGCAAGAAAAATCACCTTGGCAAAAAGCATCCCTTAACCACTGTGCTGGATGAGATCAAGGATATCTTCCTCGGCATGGGCTTTCAGATCGCCACCGGCCCTGAAGTGGAGCTGGATCATTATAATTTTGAGGCGCTCAATATGCCCAAGAACCATCCTGCAAGAGATACCCAAGATACCTTCTATATCACCGAGAATATTCTTCTGCGGACTCAAACCTCCCCCATGCAGGTGCGGGTAATGGAAAAGCAGAAGCCGCCCATTAAGATCATTGCTCCCGGCCGCGTTTATCGGTCCGACGAAGTGGATGCTACCCACTCCCCTCTCTTCCATCAGGTTGAGGGATTGGTTGTGGATAAGGGCATTCGCATGAGCGACCTGAAGGGCACGCTGGAGCTCTTTGCAAAGCGGCTCTATGGCGAGGAAGCAGTTGTGCGCTTCCGGCCCCATCATTTTTCCTTTACCGAGCCTTCTGCCGAGATGGATATTCGCTGCTTCAGCTGCGGCGGAAAGGGCTGCCGCCTTTGCAAGGGCGAGGGCTGGATCGAGATCCTCGGCGCCGGCATGGTGCACCCGAAGGTTTTGGAGGGTTGCGGCATCGATCCCGAGGTTTACAGCGGGTTTGCCTTTGGCCTTGGCCTCGAAAGAATTGTTATGCGGCGGTTTAATATCGATGATCTGCGGTTATTCTTTGAGAATGACCTTCGATTCTTGGAGCAATTTTAAGGAGGGAGAGAAACCATGAACGTAACTAAAAATTGGCTGAATGATTTTGTTTCCCTGCCTGAAAGCGCGGAGCAGATCGCAAAGGATATGACCATGAGCGGCTCGAAGGTTGAAACCTTTAGCTGCTGGAACGATAATGTTAAAAGAGTGGTAGTGGGCAAAGTGCTCTCCACCACCGACCATCCCGATTCCGATCATCTGCACATCTGCATGATCGATATCGGCGAAGAGGAGCCGGTGCAGATCATTACCGGCGCGCAAAATGTACGGGAAGGCGACTATGTACCTGCCGCTCTCGATAATTCCGATCTGCCCTGCGGAGTGCATATCAAGAAAGGAAAGCTGCGCGGCCTTCCTTCCAATGGAATGCTTTGCTCCCTTGGCGAGCTGAACCTGACCACCGGCAATTTCCCCGAATGCATTGAAGACGGCATTATGATCCTGCCCGATGAATATACCCCCGGCACCCCCATCGATGAAGCCTTGGGGCTGAATGATCCCATGATCGAATTTGAGATCACTCCCAATCGCCCTGATTGCCTTTCGGTTCTGGGCCTTGCAAGGGAGGCTGCCGCCACCTATGGGCGGGAATTTAAGAAGCCCGATCTTACCTTCCACGAAGACACTTCCGATAAGATTGAAAATTATCTGAAGGTTACTGTTGAAGATCCTATCGCTTGCCCGCGCTACAGCGCAAGAGTGGTGAAGAACATTAAGATCGGCCCCTCTCCCCTTTGGCTGCGCAATCGGCTTTTTGCGGTTGGCGTGCGGCCCATCAATAATATTGTTGATATCACCAACTATGTGATGCTGGAATATGGCCAACCGATGCATGCCTTTGATTATCGGCAGATCGGCGGCGGAGAGATCATTGTGAAGATGGCAAAAGATGGCGAGATCTTCACCACTCTTGATGGCCAAGAAAGAAAGCTCAACAGCGAGATTCTCACCATTGCCGATGCCAACCAGACCATTGCGGTTGCAGGCGTGATGGGCGGCCTTAACAGCGAGATCGAAGAGGATACCACCACCATCGTTTTTGAATCTGCAAACTTCGACGGGGTTCGGGTTCGGAAAGCCTCCCGCGCCCTCGGCCTTCGGACCGATGCTTCCTCCCGCTATGAGAAGGGGCTCGATCCTGTTTTGGTAGAGGCGGCTTTGGATCGCGCCTGCGCATTGGCAGAGCAGCTTGCAGGGGGCACTATTGTTGGCGGAAAGCTGGATTGCAACAACGATCCCCGCACCACCCGCATTATTTCCATGCGCCCCGATCGGATCAACGCCTTCCTTGGCACCGAAATTGAAGAAAGCTTCATGAAGAACGCGCTGACCACCTTGGAATTCGGCGTTGACGATAGCGCTTATCCTTGGCAGGTAAGCATTCCCTCTTTCCGCGACGATGTGGAAGGGGAAGCGGATCTTGCAGAAGAGATTGTTCGCCTTTATGGCTACGATAACATTCCCACCACTTTGGTGCATATGGCCACCACACAAGGAATGCTGACTCCCGCCCAGCAGCTGCAGAAAACCCTTAATAATACCTTCCTTTCCTGCGGCTACAGCGAGATCTGCACCTATAGCTTTATCAGCCCCAAGATCTATGATAAACTGCTCCTGCCTGCAGACAGCAAATTCCGCAAGAGCGTTATCATCTCCAATCCTTTGGGCGAGGATACAAGCGTGATGCGCACCACCGCTATGGGCAGCCTTTTGACCGCTCTTGCCACCAACTATAATAACCGCAATCTCTCCGCTTGCCTTTTTGAGCCCGCCACCACCTATACCTATACCGGCGCTGATACTCTGCCCATCGAGCAGATCGAATATGTGGCCGGTTGCTATGGGAAGGACGAAGATTTCTATACCTTGAAGGGCGCTGTGGAGCAGGTATTGGAAGCCGCAGGCTTGGATATGAAGGAAATTGAATTTGAGCCCAAGAAGGATTGCCCTGTGCTTCATCCCGGAAAGGCTGCCTCTATTCTTTATAAGGGCGCTTTTATCGGCTTGATGGGCGAAGTGCATCCCTTGATTCCCGAGCAATTTGGTTTGCCGGAAGGGGTTTGCCTTGCTAACCTTTATTTCAACGCTATTTTCGAAGCCGAGAAGGCCTCCAAGGATTATCGGCCCAGCCCCAAATTCCCTGCCACCACCCGCGACCTTGCTTTTGTTTGCGAAAAGAGCCTGACTGTTGGAGCCATGGAAAAGGCAATGCGGGAAAAGGGCGGCAATATTTTGGAGAGCGTTGCCCTCTTTGATATTTATGAGGGCAAGCAGATTGCCGAAGGAATGAAGAGTGTGGCCTTCAATCTTACCTTCCGCGCCGCCGATCGCACCTTGAGCGATGAAGAGATCGATAAGAAGATCAAGAAGATGATCGATGCCATCACTGCTCTCGGCGCAACCTTAAGAGGCTAACAGAACGAAAGTTATAAAGATTTTAACAAATTTTATCTTGTAATCTTTGCTCAATCGTTATATAATGAATACAGTAGTTTAACAAACAGGAGGTTTTTCACCATGAATCAGGAAACAATTCACTTTAAAATTAAAAAAGACGAGCAGTTGGAGATGAAGAAGATCCTCACTTCTGTTTACGATGCCCTGAAAGAAAAAGGTTATAACCCCCTGAATCAGATTGTTGGTTATATTTTAAGCGAAGATCCCACCTATATTACCAACCATAATAATGCCCGCGCCCTGATCCGCAAGATCGACCGCGACGAGCTTTTGGGTGAGTTGGTAAAATTTTATCTGGATAACTGATTGATAAACGCAAAAAAAAGGGGTTGGAAAAAATTCGAATGAATTTTTTACAGCCCCTTTATATTCATTTTAAGAAGGGCAAGGTCTTTCGAACCTTCATGGCGCCCTTGGGGCAAAGCTCCTGACAGCAGAAGCAGCGAATGCAGGCGGCCCGATCGATCTTGGGAAGCTTTTCTTTCATGCGAATGGCCTTTGCAGGGCAAACATCAGCGCATTTTTTGCAACCGACGCAATCCTTTTTCTTCACAACCGGCCGCGATAGCAAAAGCCATCTCAAAAGGGGCGCAAAGGTTTTGGAAAAGGGGCCCTTTTCGCTGATAAAGGTGAGGGGCTTTGCAACGGGCGGAACTTTAAAATCCTTGCAGGAGAAGGGCAAAAGGGCCTCATAGCAAGAAAGGCTCTTCGGCTGATCGGCGCAAAGGCCGCGGCGGATCGCCGCTTCGATGGTGGGCACCTTTTGCGGCGCAATATCCATCAAAAGGCTGCAGGCAAGATCCAATGCAAAGGGATCCTCCCCTGCCAGAAGAAGGCCCAGCGCCTTCGGAGTGCCTTGAGTGGGGCCATTGCCCTCCATTCCAACAATGGCATCCACGATATTCAGCCGCGGCTTAAAATAGGAATGGATATCGATGATCATATCGGAAAAATCAGCAGGATCGGGGAAGCGGTAATGATACTGGGGCTTGGTGATGCCCGGCACCGCGCCAAACATATTTTTCACCGCCGCACTCATGCCCATCATGCCATGGGATTTGAGCTTACAAATATTAATAACAGCATCGCAGGAATCAAGATAGCCGGTATATTCAAAGCTTTTTGCTGCTTTGGCCGCAGGGAAAGAAGCGGTTTTCACCGAGAAATCCCGATTCAAGGAAACCCCTTCCCGCTCAAGAGCGGCAAGACCGGTTACTTTATAAACATGCTCCAGATAGGCAGCAGTCCAAACCCCGCCGGGGCTATCCCCGATCACAACGGTTGCCCCCCGCTCCTTCAAAAGATCGCAAGCCGCATCGATCACTACCGGATGGGTAGTGCCTGCTTTTTCCGGAGCAAGAGCGGTAATCAAATTTACCTTGATAGCAACCTTCATTCCCTTTTGAACCCAAGAAAGATCGCAAATCTTTGCAAGGGTTTCCTTCACCGCCTGCTTTTCATAAGAGCTGCATGGAGCAAAAGATAATTCAGCCATTTTTCTTCACCGCCTTCTTCCAAAGCATAATAATACCAAGGGCTGCAAAAAGAATAAATATCAAGAACATCGCCTGATATCCCTTTATTCCAAGGCCTTCAATGATCGCCCCAAAAACGGCAGAAGAGATCCCGAGAGCCGAATAGGTAACCACATCCAGCAAAGAAGCAGTAGAGGATACAAGGCCATACTTTTCCATGGTGATGGGAAACATCGTAAGAAAAGAGGTATTCATCACATTTCCAAAGGTGGAAAGCAACACCAAAAGAACGATCGCCACCCAAACGGAGCCGACATTCAAAGCCAGCGGCGCCGCCGCCAAAAGGCAACCGAAAAAGCAAACCACCGACACCCTTTGGGGATCATTCCCGCAAAGCTTAAAAAAGAGCGGATAGCAGAGCCGACCGATAAAACTGATCAAAGGAATCAAGAGGATAAAGACCGGTAGTTCAGAGAGATCCAGCAGATAGCGAGCCGCCAGATAAAGTGAGGCCCAGTTTATAACATTATCTTTAATCACCCCATGAGCAAAAGCGGGAAGCAGCATCTTCCGCACAGAGCGATGCTTCAGCGCTGCAATCAAGCCGCCCTTTTGCCCCTTGCTCCCCTTAACCCTGCTTTCTCCGGGGAAGAGAAGAACTAAGCAGAGAGAGGCCAAAAGAGCGATTAGGCCGGGAATCAAAAATCCGGGAGCTGCATCCACCTTTGCCACAGCGGATGCGATCAAAATACCGGCGATGGAGCCGGAGGCAGTAGTAGTAACCAGCATGGAATTAACAAAAGGGGTGCGCTCGGGAGGAAAATTCAAAATCATCAGGCGCAGAGAAGGGCCCCATACCAAGGATTGGCCAATGCTATTAAAAACCCAAAGGAGGAGCATCCAAAGAAAACCGCCGGGGATCAGGCCGATCAAAAGATTAGAAAGGCCGGAGATCGCAACGCCGATCCCTGCGATCCATTTTGGATCAAAGCGATCCCCCAAAGAGCCAAAAAGCACCTTTCCGCTTGCAAAACCGATAGAAAAAAGACCGGTGAGCAATCCAACCTGCGATGCGGTTGCGATTCCCTCTTCCACTAAAAGAGGGCTGATAATAGAAAGGTTATTGCGGCAGATATAAAGCGACATATAGCCAAAATAGCAAAGAGCAAAGCAAGCCCAAGGCCAACGCTTTTTCACCATTCTGTTCCATCTCCTTCTATAATTTTCTATCCTCCAAAGTATACCATGAATCCCCATCATTTGCAACAGAAAAAAGGGGCTGTAAAAATAGTCCGAACCGCAAAGGGCAGGAAATTATAAGGCCTTTTTTAAAAAGAAACTGAAGAAAACCAAGAATAATGATAGAAAATATCGAATTTTCGATATTTTCTCCCATTTGAATGCCCTTTGCTACCTTAAAACCGAGCCACTCGGCGTATCACATACGCCGTCGGGTATCCCGCGACCTATGGTCGCGGCTCG
>JAZPYP010000063.1:0-1609 GCA_045544255.1 Eubacteriales bacterium
TTTCCGAATTCGTCAAACCGTTCTCGTCGGCGTACATAGGTACGGTAGAGAGCGGTTTGGCGGATAGCAGAAAAATTTAATCAAAATCCGCATGATTATGCGGATTTTTTCCTTTTAAAGAAAACAAAGAGAAAGAATGATGCTTCTTTCTCTTTCTTGATTTGTTGAGTGGTACAATCTGTTTGCTTTCTTTCCTTTTTCTGCGGTCGGGGACTTTTTTGACAGTCTGAAAAAAAGAGGTATGTGCAGCATACCTCTTTTTTATGTAAAGTATAAATATTTATATTTATATTCCGCATTACTTATGTGGTTTTTAAGTTATAAATATTTATATTTATATTTCCGTAACTTGTGCAGGGCCGGTGTATAAATATTTATATTTATATTTTATGGGGCTGAACAGTTTTTGTGGCGTATAAATATTTATATTTATATCTTCTTGGCTTGCGTGGGTTTTTATATAAATATTTATATTTTGGCTGTTTTGGCGGTTTGGAAGATTTCGGGGGAGAGCAGAAGAAGCCCCAAAAGGTTTGGAAAGGTCATCAAGGCGCAGAGGATATCGGCCAGCGACCAGACCGCCCCCACCGGAAGAAGAGCGCCCAGCATCAGCATAGAAAGAAAGAGAAAGCGAAAGAGTTTAAGGGGCGGTTTTTTGGGGAAAAGATAGAGAAGGCTTTGGCTTCCGTAAAAGCTCCAGCCAAGGATCGAGGCGAGCCCGAAAAAGAGAAGGCAAAGAAAATAAAGAAGGGCGATAAAGCCTTTGGGAAGGGGCAAGGTCTGAAGGGCGGCGAGGGTGATCTCGGCGCCGGAAAGGGCGGGATCGGCCCAAACGCCTGTGAGCACCAGCGCAAGGCCGGTAAGGGAACAGAGCAAAACGGTATCGATAAAGGGGCCCAGCATGGAGATGAGCCCTTGATGATGGGGAGAGCTGCATTTTGCGCAGGCCGCGGCGATGGGATCGCTGCCCATTCCCGCTTCATTGGAAAAGATCCCTCGCCCAAGGCCAAAGCGAATGGCTTTTTGAAGAGAAAAGCCGCCGATGCCGCCCAAGGCGGCTTGGGGGCGAAAGGCTGAATGAAAAATCAACCGAAGGGCAGAAGGGATCTCTTTTGCATTTTGCAAAAGGATCCAGAGAATCAGAAATAAAAAGATTGCCGCCATGATCGGCACCAGCAGAGAGCAGATCCTTGCAATGCGCCGAAAGCCTCCTTCCAAGGCAACCCCTGTGAAGAAGCAAACCCCAACCCCCGCCAAAAGGGCGCCCCAACCGCTCCCCGAAAGGGAGGTTGCGGCGGTGGCAATGCCATTGATCTGGGAGGTGGTGCCAAGGCTTAAAAGGCAGCAAAGCAGGCAGGCGGCGGCAAAAATTTTGGCAAGCAAAGGGCTGCGGGCTCCCTTTTCCAGATAGAAAAAGGGGCCGCCCAAAAATTGCCCGTTGGGCAGCTTTTTTCGATAAGCAATGGCCAAAACCCCTTCCCCATAGCGAATGGCCATTCCCAAAAGAGCGGCCAGAACCATCCAAAAAAGCGCTCCCGGCCCGCCCCCTGCAAGGGCTGTGGCGATGCCGATCACATTGCCGGTGCCAAGGGTGGCCCCCAAAGAGGTG
>JAZPYP010000064.1:0-10730 GCA_045544255.1 Eubacteriales bacterium
AAGCTGTATTGTCTTCCTAAGACCGCTTGGCCTCCGACTTAACGGATTCTGACTCCGTCATTCCGCAGGTTCGAGTCCTGCTATCCCAGCCAAAAATCCGATGCACGAAAGTGCATCGGATTTTTTTATCCAATCCGAAGGATTGGCATGTAATCGCCGTTAGGCGTATGTAATCATGCGTAGCATGTATGGCATCACCGCAGGTGAATGTTCCTTCGGATTGATTACATACATTTCTCCGAAATGATTACATTCCGCAACAAGTTGCGGATTACATACAATGCTTCGCATTGATTTTATAGTTGAATATAAAAGATATCCGATGTTGAAAAAGACAACGGATTATGCTATACTTAAAACATCTTAAATAAGGAGCTTTGACATGGGAATTTTAGGTGTGATCTTTGATGCTTTCAGAAAAATGAAAATGGCAAAAAAATATAAAAAGATGGGGAAGGAAGCGCTGCTTTCCTTGGAGGAAGAGGATTTTTATGATGCGGTGGCCTGCATCAGCGAGGATGCCTCCTATGATCTTCAGGATCCAAGAGTGCGGGAGGAGCATAAAATTCTCTATACCCTCACTAAATTTGAGATGGAGGTCAATAACGGCGGGTTATGCCAATTCTTTGTGAATTCCAGCAGAGAATGCGCGCCTTATGTGGGTAAGGCATTGGCGGCGATCGGCGCTGATGGCCTCAAAGCGCTTTATGAGGGCTTTATTGCCGAAAACAAAATTGATGTGAGGGATCTTTCTTCCTTCGATATTGCGTCTGTTGAAGAGTATGAGGCGCAAACCGAGCGTTATGATTTTGATGCCTTCGATGATCGCTTTTATGAGGACGAGCTGCTCCATCAGCAGATCCTTGATTATGCCAAGGCGCATATTGATGGGCTGATTCAATAAGGGGCTTTTTCTTGATAATTGGTTGACAGTTTGTTTGCAAGTGGGGTATAATTCTAATATATATTTTTGAAAAGGATCTGTTTTTTATGAGCAACGAGCAAAACGAAAAAAAACAGAATATCATCAAGCGTTGGTGGAAGCGCCCGTGGGGAAAATTTGGCATAACCTGCGGCGGCACCTTTATCATTGGCGTTTTGGGCGCAGTTTTTTTGCTTTATGGGCCGATCGGCTTTGTGCGCAATATGCTGATCACCTCGGCGATGACAACCTTGAATCATCAATATTATGCCACCACCTTCTATTCCATGGAGCGGATCGAAGAGGTTCTGGATAATAATAAGGTGGTAACTTTAAAGACGCAAACCGATCCTTCCGCCATTGAGGTGAAGGGCGGGGAAGGGGTTGCCTTCCGCAAAATCAGCGGCCTTGGTTATCAGGGCTATATTTTAGATATCCAAAATCCTGCATGGGTGCATCTTGGAATTCCCGAAGACTTCGGCCATGGCGGGCAAAAGCTCCCTGCTTTGGTTGAGGATTACCATGCCCTTGGGGGAATTAATGCCGGCGGCTTTATTGAAGGCGGCGGCGGGCAGGCCAATGGGCTTGTTATCGTTGACGGAAAGCAGGTTCAGGCGCCGGATAAGGGCGATGCCAATGTTGTGGGCTTCAATCAAGATGGTGTTCTGATCCTTGGAAAATATAAAGAGGGGCAAATTAAAGAACTGAATTTGGAAGATGCCTGCGAATTTAAGCCCTTTCTGATTATTAATGGTGAGCCTGCGGAGATTCGCGGAAATGGCGGCTGGGGTATCGCCCCCCGCACTGCGATCGGCCAAAGAAAAGATGGCTCGGTAATTTTAGTGGTGATTGATGGCCGCCAGCTTCATTCTCTCGGCGCCACCATGACGGAGCTGCAGCGGATTCTTATCAAAGAAGGCGCTCATAATGCAGCGAACCTTGATGGGGGCACCTCTTCGGTTATGTTTTATGACGGAAAGGTGGCAAGCAAACCAAGCGGCGATGAAGCCGACGGAATGCGGGAGTTGCCCAATGCTTGGCTCATTTTAAATCCAAAGGATTATAAGGCGCCGGAAGGCCGATAATAAAAAGGCTATAAAAATCAATCGAATTGATTTTTATAGCCTTTTTTTAATCTACAGATTCAAACATGGTGTTGGCTTCGTCGGCTTTAATAAAATCCACAATCTTTAAAATGCGAACTTTCGTTTTCTTTTCGCCGAAGCCGATTTCGATAATATCCCCCTCTTTAACATCGGTGGAGGCTTTAGCCACCTTGCCGTTCACAGTAATTCTTCCGCTATTGCAGGCATCGGTGGCAACCGTGCGCCGCTTGATCAGGCGGCTGATCTTCAGATATTTATCAATTCTCATGATCCTACCTCAACTTTTAATAAGAAAGAAAAATCGGCGCATATTACAGCGCCGATTTTTTTAGATAAAACTTAGGCAATGTAGTCCTTGAAAGCTTTGCCGGCCTTGAAAGCGGGAGCCTTGGAAGCAGCGATGGTGATTTCCTCGCCGGTTCTGGGGTTCTTACCCTTTCTTGCAGCCTTAGCGCGAACTTCGAAAGAACCGAAGCCAACCAACTGAACCTTATCGCCCTTCTTCAGAGCTTCCTTGATTTCGTCCAAAACAGCGGCAACAACCTCGCCGGCCTCTTTCTGAGATACATTAGCTTTTGCTGCAACAGCAGCGATGAGTTCTGCTTTTTTCATTTTAAATTCCTCCAAATGATTTTATTTGATATTATCATTATGCACTATTTTTATGCATTTTGCAAGTGTTTTTTATGAATTTTCCTTGTTTTCTATGATTTTTTGGTCATTTTTTTGGAAAAGTGCTAATTCCGGATCGATTTTTCTTGCCTTCGCGATGCGGCAGAGGGTGAAAAGAAGCTCTCCAAGCTGATCTGCGGAAGGCTCCTTTTTAAGATCTTGAACCTGTTTTTCCAAGAGAGGGAAAAGCGGCGCGGCATCTTCATGAGGCGCAAGTTTCCCTGCCAGCTTTTCGGCGCGGGTTAAAGAGGGGAGCGTTTTGGCAACGCCTTCCATCTCTTCATAGAGGCTTTTTTGCCCCTTTTCCAAGCGCTTGATCGCAAGCCAGCCCTCTTCGGAAGAGCCGGAATCATCGGGCGCATCGGCGAAAATATGAGGATGGCGGAAGATCAGTTTTTTGCAAACCCGATCATATACATCCTGCAAGGTAAAGGAACCCTCTTCTTCGCCGAGAGCGGCATGGAAATAAATCTGCATCAGCATATCGCCCAGCTCTTCCTTCATCATGGAAGGATCTTCTCGGTCGATGGCTTCGGCAATTTCATAGGCTTCTTCGATGATGCCGCGGCGAATGGATTGATGGGTTTGCACCCGATCCCAAGGGCACCCATCAGGGGCGCGAAGAAGGGCGAGGATCTCGCGGAGATCCTCGCCGGTAAAATGCTCTTTATTGATGAATTTTTCTGCACCTTTATTCATGGAGCCAGCCCTTTCGCTCTAAAATTCTGCCGATCTTCTCTCCTTTGGGAATGAAGACCAGATCCTCTTTGGCGATGGCCTTGAAGAGCAGGAGGCAAATGGCATAAACCATAACCGCAACCAAAATGGCAGGGAAGAGGGCAAGCGTTGCCGAAAGCCCCATAGCGCATAAGCCCCACCAAGAGCCGTAGGCGGCGGCGCAGCAGAGAATGCTGCTGCAAAGGGGCTTGATGAAAACGCTTAAGGGGAAGCGGAATTTCATATAATAAGCAATAAAGATCAGATTTAAGGTTACGATCAATCCATAGCAAACAACGGTGCTTATCGGCGCGCCAAGGATTCCGATCTTCGGCACCAAAAGAAGGTTAACAGCGATTTTTGCTATGGCGCCAACCCCCATGGAGATCAGCGAAGCAAATACCTTGCCGATGGAATGAAGATAGGTGTTGGTTAAGGTGGAAAAGCAAACGAAGAAGATAGAAGGGGCTAAAATCATCAGGGAAGGGGAGCCAATGCTATGAAAAGAATCCACATAAAGAAGCTTTACAATGGGCTCACTCAAAGTGCTCATTCCAAGAGCGGCGGGCATGGCAATCAGCGCCAATACTTTGGCGGAAGAGCGGATATTCCGAAAGGCTTCCTCTCGCTTTCCTGCCGCAAAGGCAGAGGTGATAAATGGAAGCACCGCAATGCCGATGGTGGCGGTGAGGGTTGGGGTAAGATTAAAGAGGGAAGAGGTGGAGCCGGTATAAGCACCATAGGTATGAAGGATCTCTTCCGTTGTCAGGCCAAAAAGCCGAAGGCTTCTCTTCACCAAGACCATATCAATGGTGGTGGAAAGAGAGAGCACTGCATTGCTCAATGAGATGGGAATGGCCAAGGTTAAAATGTTTTTGGCAATGGCGCCGCCGCTTCTGGAGGGCAGGCTTCCTTCGGTATCTTTCCCAAATTCCTTTTCCCGAATAATGGTGATCAGCATATAAATCGTGGCAGCGAAGGAGCCGAAAGAAACCCCTAAAATTCCGCCGCAGGCAAGGATCAGGGGATCTTTGATTCCCTGCCCAAGGATCATATAGCCAACAATGGCGATTCCCACCAATTTAAAGCCTGCCTCCAATACCTGAAAGATGGCAGAAGGAGTCATGCATTTATAGCCCTGAAAATAGCCTTTAATGGTGGAGGAAATGCCCACCAGAAAGATGGCGGGAGCGATGAGATAAAAGCAGGTGTTCACCCGATCGCTTGCCAAAAGTCCGGATAAAGCAGGGGCAAGGGCGATCAAAAGGATCATCAGGATAAATCCCAATGCCGCAAACATTCCGGTAGAGATCTTTAAGATTTTTTTCGGCTCTGTCAGCCGATTATGAGCCACCGATTCGCTGACCATTTTGGCGATCGCCACCGGTACCCCAACTGTTGAGAGCACAAAAAGCATCGAAAAGATCTGATAGGCATCGTTATAATAATTCATGCCCACAGGCCCCAAAAGATTAGCAAGAGGGATTTTATAGATGGCGCCGATGATCTTAACCGCAACAACAGAAAGGGTTAATACCAGCGCACCGCTTAAAAAGTTTTTTTGCGCTTTTGCCAAGATTCATCCACCGCCTTATAAACTTTTTCCGCAAGTGGGGCAGAAGGCTGCCTTTTTATCGGTGGCCTTGCCGCAGGAAGCGCAAACCTTCTTGCCGGTCAGCGCTTCTTTTTCAGCTTCCTTTTCTGCAAGAGCTGCATCTAAAGCCTTGAGCTCCTCGATATAGCCGTTGATTTCTTCGGCGGTATCGGCCTCGGTGGCCTCCGCTTTATAAACTGCTTTGCCGATGGCTTTATAAAGATCGTTCATCTTGTTACGAATTTCCGCAGTGGTCCAGGTGTTGACTGCGTAATCTTTAACGAATACAGCCTTCTCTGCCACAAACTCGCCGGCTTTCTTCGCTTCCTTTGCAATTTGATCTAATATATCCATAGGGAAATACCTCCGTTAAAAGTTTTCTTATTTAAAATTATATCCTTATTTTAAGGAATAGTCAAGATTTCTTTATGGTCGTTCATGGCGATTGCAGATCATTTCTAAAAGATTAACATTATGCCCCGCGGCTCTGCGATGCTTGATATGAAGCCGTAGGGCGAGGACCGCCCGATGCAAGCCGGGCTCCCCGAAGTCTTGCCGGATTTGGCTGAGAAACAATTCCGCTGCCTTTCCACTGATGGTGCTTTTGAATAATTCACCGCGAAGAAGCGCATATGCGCTTAGGATTGTTAAATTCGCGGTGCTCTTTTTCATGTTGTATTTGCAGGAGATTTTCTCGGCTAAATGAGCAACGATAAGCTTCTCGTTTTCGTATGCCTGCCTGGCTGCTTGGTAACAGGCAATTTCCATTTTTTGATTGATCGTTCCGTTGGTGCGGGTGGGACGGGCAGAAACGATTCGTTCTAAATCTATCATCCGCTTTTCCAACTTTTCAACCCGCTGTAGCAACTGCTCAATTGTAGCCTTCTCTGTTTCCATATTTTTATCTCCTTTGGCATTTCTTGCTCTTATTATAATCTCCTGCAAAATCCTCTGTCAATAGAATTAGAAATATTTCTAATTCTAATTTTGATTTGCATTACTGATTTTGTGATGTTAGAAATATTTTCTGTAACATAGTTAAAAAGTCGGTTGCAACAATTAGAAATATTTCTAATTTCTACAGTTTACTGATTATATGTGTTGGCAGAAATTTTTTCTGATGACAAAAAACGGATCCGGCGAGGTTGTCGGAAATAATTAGATCTTTGCGGGGATTTTTTGACCAAACGAAAAAAGGAACAAAAGAGCGACAATTCCGTCCGGTAAAAATATATTCGCTGCGGGAATGTTTTTCGCCAAACGAAAACGACCACCGCAAAAATCGGGGGGCAGCTTCCTCTCGGCGAAAAATATTTCCTTCGGAAATGTTTTCCACCAAGCGAAAACGACCACCGCTTTCGCGATGGCCGTTTCCGTTGCATTAAAAATAGGAGGGGGATTGGATGAGATTTCTCTCATCTGCTTGTAGTATAACACATTCCAATCTGAAATATGTTAGAAAACTATGAACAATATTTTAAAATTAGTGAATAAACAATGACCTTCTATTTTTCATCATAATCCATAAAGAATTTAACCATAATGCGCTGATATCCTTCAGGATCCAGATAATAGCTCATACCATGGTCGGCTTTGGGCACAATGAGCAGGTGCTTGGGCGCGGCGCAGGCATCAAAATTTTGAAGGCTCATCTCCAACGGCACAAAATGGTCTGCTTGGCCATGAATCAGCAGGGTGGGGATTTTATTTTGGTGCATGGCATCGATGGTGGAGAAGGTATTTGCCGCGAATTTTAGCTTTTTTTGGAAAAGATGATCGGCATGGTAGCCCCGCAGATGATAGCGAAGATGCAGATTATTTTCTGCAACATGCTTCCAGATCTCATGGGGCGAGGTAAAGCCACAGTCGGCGATGATTCCATGCACATTTTCGGGCAACCCCAATCCTGCCGCCATCAAAACTGTGGCGGCGCCCATGGAGATACCCGCCAGATAGATGGGCAATCCTTCTTTATTTTGGCGGTTTACCCATTCGCACCAAGAAAGGCAATCATGCCGCTCGGTTGCTCCAAAGCCCATGCAATCCCCGCCGCTTTTGCCCTGCCCCCTTTGCTCGGCAAAGAGAACGCTGCAGCCTTGCCTTTGCCAAAAGGGCGCGATCATGCCAAAATCCCTTGCCCAATGGGAGCGCCAACCATGCATGGCGATAATAACCCTTTTTGGGTTTTTGGCAGGGAGCCAATGGCCAATCAGGGGGAGCCCGTCTTTGGCAGAATAATGCACCTCTTTTGCCCCCGCTCCCATCAGGGCGCGGGCTCCTTCTTTCAGCGCGCCCATGAATTCCCGATCAGGCAGAAATCCGCTGACCGCCTTGCGCAAAAAAGGGATCTGCTCTATTTTCTTGATTCCATTGCGGGAAAGAGCAATATGAAAGAGGCTTTTGGTGATGGTATTGGAGAGAAGCGCGCTCCCTAAAAAGCAGGCGGAGATCGCCCCGCCCAATAAAAGAATTTTTTGCTCCTTTTTTATGCTGAATCCCCCCTTTTTTCTTGACAATGTTTGGGTAAATCAATAAAATGTATGTATATAATAAAGGGGAGGAAATGGTCATGAAATACAGCAAAGAGCATCTGAAAGAGATTATTTTTCCTTTAGGGGGCATCGGGAGCGGCACCATCGGCCTCTGCGGCAATGGGCGGCTGATGGATTTTGAGATCTTCAATCGCCCCAATAAAGGCTCCTATAATGGTTATACCCATCTTGCGGTGCGGGCAATCAACCAAAAAGGTGAGGTCAACGCGCGGGTATTGAATGGTGATTGGCAAAAGGATCTAATCGGCCAATATTCCAAGAGCATCTTTCGGGGCTATGGTTATGGCCCTTTGAGCGAAACTATGGCAGGCTTTCGCCATTTTGAGGAATGCTCTTTTGAATCAAGCTTTCCCTTTGCAAAAATCAATCTTTCCGATCCTGCCTTTCCGGCAGAGGTTACCCTTTCTGCCTTTAATCCCTTTATTCCTCTGAATGCTGACGATTCTTCTTTACCTGCGGCATTTTTTACTGTTACCATTCGCAACAGCTCTGCGGAGCCCTTGCATTTTGATACTGCCTTTTCTTTGGGCAATCCTTTTGAAAAATCCGAAAATGCAGCCAGGCTGCAAGATGGAATTCCTTCTATCTATTTAAAAAATGCCGCTGCTCAGCCTTCCGAGATCGGTTATGGGGATCTTTCCCTCTTCTGCTCCGATCCTGATGCCAAGATGCAGCCTTATTGGTATCGCGGCGGGTGGCAGGATGGAATTGCTACCTTCTGGCATGAGTTTTCAAGCGGTGTAGATTTACACCATCGGGTTTATGAGGCCTGCGGCTGCCGCGATATGGCAAGCCTGATGGGCGGCTTTGATCTCGGTTCGGGGGAAGAGAAGGCAATCCGCTTTGTTTTATCTTGGAATGTGCCGAATAATTATAATTATTGGCAGCCCTGCAAAGATGAGAGCGGCAAAGAGATCAGCTGGAAGAATTATTATGCCACTCTCTTTGAAAATTCCAATGCCTCCGGTTTATATGCCATGAAAGAATTTGACCGCTTGGAGCGGGAATCCCTTGCCTTTGCCAAGGCTCTTGAAAGCGCCACTCTTGATGAAGCGGTGATGGATGCGGTTTCTTCCAATCTTACCTTGATGCGCTCTTCTGCCATCTTCCGCTTGGAAGACGGCACCTTCTATGGCTTTGAGGGCACCCATGAGCAAGCAGGCTCCTGCGAGGGGACTTGCCAGCATGTTTATAATTATGCCTATGCTTTATGCTTTTTATTCCCCGAATTGGAGCGCTCTATTCGGGAAGCAGAATTAAAATATTCTTTAGAAGAAAAAGGAAACATTCATTTTCGCCTTGCTCTGCCCCTCGGCCGCAGGCAGGTGAGCAAAAAAGAAAAATCGGCAAGCCGCTATTGCTTGGATGCCCAGATGGGAACCATTATGAAGATCTATCGGGATTGGAAGATCACCGGTGATGATGCGTGGCTGAAGGAGCATTTCGAGGAAGTTTGCAAAATGCTGGAATTTGCCTGGAGCGAGGAAAACGATTGGGAATGGGATCGCAATCGGGATGGCGCTCTGGAGGGGCGGCAGCATCATACCCTTGATGAAGAGCTTTTCGGGCCTTCTTCTTGGTTGCAGGGCTTCTATCTCGGCGCGCTGAAGGCGGCTGCCGAGATGGCGGAATATCTTGGCTATGGAGAAAAGGCGGAGGAATATACTGCGATCTTTGAAAAGGGAAAGGCTTTTACCGACAAGGAACTTTTCAACGGAAAATATTATATGCAGAAACTTGATCTTAAAGATCGCTCGATTTTGGATCGCTATCATTGCGCCGATATTTATTGGAATGAGGAAGCAGGGGAGATCAAATACCAGATCGGGGAGGGCTGCGCCATTGATCAGCTTTGCGGCCAATGGCATGCCAATATTATGGGCCTTGGGCGGCTCTTCGATGAAAAGCAGACTAAAATTGCTCTTCAAAATCTTTATAAGAATAATTTCTTCCCCACCATGCGGAATTTTGATAATCCTTGGCGGGTATTTGCTTTGAATGATGATGCAGGCGCGGTGATCTGCACTTATCCCGAAGGGGCAAAGAAGCCGGTCATTCCCGTGCCCTATTGCGAAGAAGCGATGAATGGCTTTGAATATCAGTTGGCGGGCCTTTTGATCAGCGAGGGAATGATCGAGGAGGGGCTGAATATTGTGCGGGGAATTCGCGCCAAATATAATGGTGCCAACCGCAATCCCTTCAGCGAGATGGAATGCGGCAGTAATTATGCCCGCTCCATGGCAAGCTTTGCCCTGTTGCCGATCTTCAGCGGTTGCTCCTTTGATCTGCCCCATAAAAAGATCGGGTTTGATCCTTTGATCAAGGAGCGCCCTTTCAAATCTCTCTGGAGCTTTGGCGATGGTTGGGGAACCATAACTGCAAAGGAGAATTCCTTTACACTTGAAGTTTTGGGCGGAAGCCTTGAAATATCCTCTTTGGAGCTTCCCTTTATTCAAGAGCCGAATGGATTGATGATCGATGGGCAATCGGTTGCCTTTGAAAAGCAAAAAAATTCCTTTTGCTTTGCGGCGGCAACGATTTCTGATAAATTGGAGATTTTCTAAAAGAAAAATGCGGTTAAGTTTTCTAACCGCATTTTTTTCGCCTTTATTGAAGGGCGCGCATAGTATAAAAGGAGCAAGAAATTGCTCCATTATTTTAAAGGAGAAAATCGCCATGAATATTTATAAATTTTCCGGCTGCTCCGGTTGCGGGAGCAGCGATAGCGGCTGCGGGTGCATGGGGCATCATGATTATGAGCCTTGTAATCCGATTTGTTGCCCTGTCCAACCCGGTCCCGTTGGCCCCACAGGAGCAACAGGCCCTCGCGGCGCGACCGGTGCTACCGGTCCCCAAGGGGTGCAAGGTGTGCAAGGGGTAGAAGGGCCTGCAGGCGCTACCGGTCCTGCAGGCGCGATTGGCCCTCAGGGAGTGCAAGGGCTTCAAGGCCCTCAAGGCGCTACCGGCTCCGTTGGTCCTATCGGTGCTACAGGCGCTACCGGTCCCGTTGGCTCCACCGGTGCTACAGGCGCTACCGGTCCCGTTGGCCCCACCGGTGCTACAGGCGCTACCGGTCCCGTTGGTCCTGCCGGTGCTACAGGCGCTACCGGCCCCGTTGGTCCTGCCGGTGCTGCAGGTGCTATCGGTCCTGTTGGCCCCATCGGTGC
>JAZPYP010000065.1:0-14697 GCA_045544255.1 Eubacteriales bacterium
TTCTCTTTCATGTCTAGGACCTCCTTGTTATATTATTTGTTCGGTTGGCAGACCTCTCTCATAATATAACAAGGAGATTTTTTATTGTCCATAGCTAAAGCTTTTTATCCACTGGCAGAGCCAGTGGTTGTCTTATGAATAAAACAGATGCAGAAATAATTTTTGTTATCTCTGCATCTGTTGATCCTTATATAATTCAATTAAACAAGAAATAAATTCCTTATTGGATACCTTTCCGCTTTCGGGATCGGGATGAAAGCGCCGATAGAAAAGCTCCGGATCTCCTCGCTTGCAGGCGGATTCAATGGCAATTCGAAGGCAGCGTTCCACACAGGTCCCCGTTGTATTAAAAGAAGCGGCAATCAGCGGATAAAGATTTCGCCGAAAATCCCGATAGAGGGAAGGATCCTGCAGGCAAAGAATGGCTCCTTCCTGCGCATATCGAAAACCCTTCACAGAAACAGGCATTCCATTCTCTCGCAAAAGAGCAGAAAATTCCTCTCGCAAAAGCTGCTCCTGCCGATCGCCGGCAAAAGAAGAATAGTTGCGGCGGCGCGTCTCTCTTAATAGAGAAATCTGCTTTGCTGTATAAAAATAATCAAGGGGCTGCAACCGAAAAAGATCCCCGCCGCCGGAAAGAAAGCGGTCTGCCAAAAGATCTTGCTTGCGCTCGCTGATAACGATTTTCACTAAATAGGGAGAAGCCTCTTGCTCTAAATAGGCAGCCAGCTCATCGCAATTCATGCCCGAAAGATAAGGCTCCATTATTAAAAGATCCGGCGCATGCTCCGCCACCAGTTCAATGGCCTCGGCGGCGGTAGCGGCGATTCCTGCTGATTGATAGCCAAGATTCCCAAAGGCGCGCTCCCATTCCTGCGCAATGCCAAGCTCTGCACAGAGCACCATCTTCAATTTTTCTTTTAAAACTTCTTCCATAGTCCTCCGAATGTGCAGCGCTAAAAATCCAAGGGATCTTTATCTGATTTCTTGCTCTAATCCATCAAACTCCGGCGCAGAAAAGAACTCCCCTAAAGTTATCTCCAAACCATCGCAAAATTTCTTGATCGTTATGATGGATATATCGCGCCTGTTTGGATCCATCATGCTATAGGCAGTCGATGGCGTAACCCCCGATCTGTTTGCAAGTTCATTTATTTTTATTCCTCTTTCTTCGCATATCTTTTTGAATCTCGCTGCAACAGCCTCTTTAACGCTCATTATACTCACCTCAAAAATATTTTAGAGATTTTTACACTGATGCGTATACGCATTTGCGTACTTTTAAAATTATATCATGAAGAATTAAGGGTTTTTATCTAAAAATCTCATTTAAAACATTGTTCTTTGCCGATAATATTGAAAAAAGAAATTCCCTGATAAAAAAGGAAAAAATTTTTAAAAAAGATATTGACATTTTTAGAAAAGGAATGTATAATAAACAAGCATCAAATCCGGCCCCTTGGTCAAGCGGCTAAGACGTCAGCCTCTCACGCTGAAAACAGGAGTTCGATTCTCCTAGGGGTCACCATATATATTCCTCCTTAGCTCAGTCGGTAGAGCATGCGGCTGTTAACCGCAGAGTCGTTGGTTCGAGTCCAACAGGGGGAGCCAAAAAATAAAGCACTTCTTCACGAAGTGCTTTATTTTTTATCCAATCCGAAGGATTGGTATGTAATCGCCGTCAGGCGTATGTAATCAGTTCGCATAGCGAACTGTATGTCATCAAGCCGCAAGGATTGTATGTTTTCGCCTTCGGATTGATTACATACATTTTCTATCGAAAATGATTACATCCCGCAACAAGTTGCGGATTACATACAAGGCTACCGCCTTGATTTATTAATGATTTTCTGCTATACTATTATCGAGGTGAGAGTATGAAAGATAATCCGTTGCTTAAAAATGCTGAACAGTTGGCAGTTGATATTGAAACTCTTTGCAAAACTTTAGAACACAAAGGTAACTCAAATATTATTTTTCAAATTCGTAAATCTTCGTCAAGTGTTTTTGCGAATATTACTGAAGCTCAATATCCTCAAAGTTTACCCGATATGTTATCAAAGTTTAAAATCGCTCGAAAGGAATGTGTTGAAACCGAAAGTTGGTTAAAACTTTTATATTCAAATAATTCTATTGATGAAGAAACTTTTAAAAATTATAGAAATCTTTGTGGTAGAATACAAAGATTGTTAACTTCTTCATGTATTACTATCGAAAACAAAATTAAATAAATAATTTAAGGTAGAGATTTTATGAAGAAATTCAAAGTTACAAGTTATCACAAAGGAAATGCATTGTTCCCAACTAATGGCGGAACGTTGATTATTACCGAAAGTGAATATATTATTAAATATCTGTTTTTTACAGTTGCAAGATATGAAATCAATAAAACACTTACCTCTAAAATTTCCTTTGTGTCAAAAGGTGTAAATTTAAACGATGGTGAAAAAGAAATTAATCTTTATTTTTTCTCTAAAACAGCAGATAATGTATACCAACTATTAAATCTTTAATACATTTCCCGATATAAGCCTTTTAAAAATTTAGTGGACTTCTCAGACTCAAACTAACGACTTTAATATTAAAATGTTACGTTCTCCTTTTTTACACTCCAATCAAAGCAAAGAAGCGGTAAAAGCCCTCGCTTTTACCGCTTCTTTATTATTTTTTCTCGATCCGATACCCAAGGGCCATGATCAGCTTTAAGGTTTCCAGCGCAGTATTGCGGTCATATTCCTTTTCGCCTTCCGGCAGTTCCCCATAGGGCACAAGGCAGGGAGTTTCCCTTTTCTTATCATCCCTTTGGGGGCCATAGCTCCAGCCCTCGGCGATGCGGCCTTTGGCCCAAATATCATGCACATTTTCGGCAATCTTCTCGGTCAGTTCCAGAAGCTCTTCCGGCAATTCGATCATACCGGTATCGATTGGTTTCGGGTTATACATTTTCAGCCCTCCTTTTTCTTATTAAAAATCTCGGTGATTTCGGGGCCATTGAGATGGTTTCGAACCATCAAGGTTTCCACAAGCAGATCCATTCGCTCCCGATTTTCCGAGATCAGGCGCACAGCCTCGCTCATCTGCTCTTCAAGGATACGGTTCACAACCTCCCGCATCTCTGCAGATACCGCGCCCTCGGCCGACGAGTGATCCAGAACCGCCATGCCGAAATCCTTTTCCATGCCATAGCTGCAGACCATATGCCGCGCCAGATTGGTGGCGTTTGCAAGATCGCTGCCCACACTGGTTGTGAGCCCATCGGTATCCCCGTAGTATACAATTTCGGCCGCCCGACCGCCTAAAGCGCTGCGAATCCGCCCGTTCAGTTCCTCTTTGGTATAGATGCCTTTTCCTTCTTGCGGAGAATGCTGCACATATCCGCCCCGATTGCCTCTGGCAACCACCGAGATATAAGCAGGCTCTTCGCCGCCGAGCCAGCATAGCAGCGCATGGCCGGCCTCATGCCTTGCCACCCGCTCCAGTTGGTTTCGATCCCAAGCCTTCGCTTCCCCGCCGGTGAAGACCTCAAAGGCCTCGGCCAAGATCCCACCGGTAACCTTAACGCTTCCCTCGCGGATAGCAGAGCGCAAAGCAAGCTCGACCACAGAATCCAGATCCGCAAGGCTCATGCCAACGCTTCTCAAGGCCATCTGCTCCACCTGCCCTTCGCTGATCTCCAGAGAGGGATTTTTTTCGATCTTCTTTTTCAAAAACCGCGCCCGCTCCTCATTATCGGGAAGATCCACATAGATGCGCCGATCAAACCGCCGCATCAGGGCGGGATCCAAACTCTTGGGCCTGCCGGGCTCCACATCAAAGTTGGTAGCCGCCAATACAAATACCGGCTTGGAGGGATTGCTGCTAAAGCCATCCATTTCCGCAAGGAAGGTGGTCAGGGTTGCTTCCGATTCCGCGCCGGAACCGCTTAAGCCCGCCCGCTCCCGCGCGATGGCATCGATTTCATCAATAAAAAGAATGGTGGGGGCATATTTTCTGGCGGTGCGGAAAATTTCATGCACCTTTTCGCTTCCCTCTCCAACATGGCTTTTAAGGAACTGATTGCCCTCTGCGGCAATAAAGGTAACATCCGCTTCCCTTGCCAGAGCTTTTGCCAGCATGGTTTTACCGGTGCCCGGAGGGCCATAAAGGAGCACCCCTCGCGGCGCCTTAACACCGGTTCCCATATATTTCTTGGGATTCTTCAGGTATTCCACAAAGTAGCTCAGTTCCCGCTTGGCATCCTTTGCCCCGATCACATCCTCAAAATAGATATTCGGTCTGGATACAGCGCTTATAACGCTGCCCATATCCTCCGAATCTACCGCCACCGCCATTTTAAAATCAAAGAGTTTGATTTTGGCAACCTTCCCATCGGCAGAGATGGATTGAGCAGTTTCGAAGGATAACAACTTATTTTCGCGGCCGAGCTTCAGCATGCTCGCCTGCTGATGAAGCGCCGCCGCAATAAGCTCGATCTGCTTAACAAACTCTTTATTGGTGCGGGAGATTTCCAAAACCCCGCGAATTCCTTGGCGGGTGAAGGAGATGATCTCTTCCTCTTGCAGCCTGCAGGTATCCTCCTGCAAAAGATAGATGGGGATTTCGCTTTTTTGCTCCCGCAGGAAGCCCAAAAGCTTCCGCGCAGGGGAATCCACATCCTCAATATTCAAGCTGGGCCTTGCCCCTTTCGGCACCCCATATTGCATATCAAGCAAAACCATATCGATGCTGCCCGATTGCAAAATAACCTTGGCCGCCTCCAGGCTTTGGACGCCATGGAATGCGCATTTTTCGGTTTGGCTTTGGCAAAGATCGATCAACTCCTGCCCTGCAATAACCAAAACCTGCTTGGTTTCGCCTGTTTCAAAAAGAGAAGCGATCTCTTGAGGCGTTTTCGCAAGCTCCATCTCTACTTTGATCTTTTCAATATTTTGGATATCGGTTTTCACCCTATCGCTTGAAATCAAGCGGAACAATTCGTAGAGTTCATCATTAAAGAAAGCCTCCGCTCTGCTTCGAGTAGTGCGGGCATCGGCTTTAACCCCTTCGGAAAGGAGCAGCGCAGTATAAACCCGCTCATCCAGCTTCATTTGGATTCCCATCTCTTTTTGCAGATTTTCTGCATGGCGGGAGATCTCTTTCTTTGCTATATAATGCAGATCATGGGCGGAAATATGATTAAACATCACCACATTTCCCGAAGCAAACCGCGAGCAGATCGCGGCAGGGAAATAGGGCACATTGGTATTGGGATTTACATCCTTTTCCAGCGCATCAATAATAACCTTTCTGGAAAGGGAGGAAAGATCCCGCTCCTCCCCTGCATTATAAAGCTGCTTTCCGGCATTGGTGGTAAAGATCAGAATATTATTCTTCAGCGAGAGCACTTCATCGGTTTTGCTATCCCGAATATGCCCTGCATCCAATACCTGCAGGAAGAGGTGAATAATGCTGATATGAGCTTTCTCGATCTCGTCGAGAAGGATAATGCCATTGGGATGCTCTTTGATGCAGGTTGTGAAATTCCCGCCCTTACTGTTCTTATATACTGCATCGCTTCCGCAAAATTCAAGGGAAGCCTCCTTATCGCAATATTCGCTCATATCGAAGCGAGTAAGGGGCAGGCCAAGGGCATCCGCCGCCTTTTGAGCCAAGAAGGTTTTACCAACGCCCGGAGGCCCTGCGAATAAGAAGGTGGCGCGGGGGCGCTCTTTGGTTTTATCGATCATCGAAAGCAGGGAAGCCTGAAAATACCCGCTCATAAAGATATCGATAGCCTTATCCTGCCCAAAGATATTTTTCTTAAGATCCTCTCTGACGCGCTTGACCTCTGAAATAAGAGAACCCATTTTTTCTTTTATGGTAGGCTCCGGCTTCTTTTCCTCTTTTTCTTCTTCAAAGGGCATCGAATCGAAGTCTTCCGGCTCAAAAGCGCTTTGCGCTTCGCCCAAAAGCTCCCGAATAATCAAAGTGGGGGAAACAAGGATGCAGGTCAGCACCGAGCTGATTGTTAGTTCCTTATCCCCTCGAAATTCCGCCACACTGCGCGCAGTTCTCAATTTTTGGCTCATGAAGTCTTCATCTTCATTGTCCTGCACTTCGCGGTGCAAAAATCCGATCAGACCATCTCTCAACCGTTCAATATCAATTCCATATTCACGAAATAGTTTGGCCGCTTCAGCAATCTCTTCGTTGGCAATCCCTTTTTTGATCTCATTGATCAAGGCTACCAAAAATCGCTCTGCGCTGATAATCCGAGCCCCGTCCCTCATCAAACGTTTCGACCGTTCAAGCAGTATTCTCAAAATCATGCTATTTTCCAGTTCGGCCATTTTAATTTCCCCCTTCTTGGCTCCAAAGATCTCTCAAAAGATCCCCGATCTCCTCATCGGTCATTTCTTGAAGCCCTTCAATCAATTTAATCTGCATATCCTCTGCCCGCTGGCGAAGATAGGCATCTGCATCGTTTTCCTCCAAGGCGGTGGCGATCAGAACCTTTTTGGCATATTTGCCGCCGAATCGCTCCGCCACTGTATTAAGCTTATAAAGCTCTTCCGATTTAACCTCCCCATTCTTGCAAGAGATAAATACCGGCACAATACCATGCATCAGCAGCACATCGATCTCATTCTCGGTATCATAAACGCCATCTTTTTTCTCATTATGAAATTTTCCGTCCCAATCGATCAGAACCCCTGTCAGGGCATCATGATAGATCGGTACCCCTGCGGCATTTTTTAAGCCATTTGCGATGGCAAAAACCTTCAGTTCCAGAATGGTGCCCGCCTTGGTAAGGCATTTTTTAACCTGCGCATTTTTATAGCGAACAGTGATGGTTGCGCCATCATCCTGAAAATGAAGAAGCAGCCGATTGCGGCGTAGATAAGAAAAGATGCCCTTGGAAATTTTATATTTCGAGCGTTTTTTTGCTAAATAATGCTCCACCGCTGCCCGCGATGCAACTGTTTGAAGCTGATCGGCGCTGCGGGTGCCCACCTCTTCGATGGCTTCCATGATCCCGCTTTGGTAATTCCAATAGCGCACATTCCCCTTGCAAACGCCCCAGATCAGGTCGATATCCCGCAGAAAATCGGCATTCATATTCCAGCGATAGGTTTTATCTTCCTCATGAATATTTCCATAAAGAATCGCGCCGCCATAAATGCAGATATTTTCATCAACTGTTAGCCGCGGGGGCTTATCAAATACAGTGATGCCGTCTTTATCGCAATCAAATACCTTATTATTCCTAAGATCGATCTTTTGGATTTGAATCTTGCTATCGGAATGGCGCCCGTAAACGATGCCTAAAGCAAGATTTAAAAGTTCATCGCCGCCATTGATATCAAAAACGCAATCATCATAGGTTTCCACAAGGTCGGTCAAAACCGCGATCCCATTCTCCAGGCTATCCTTGGCCACAAGGCGATAGAGAATTTCGATCTTCGGATCCCTTTTCCCTAAAACCTTCTTATAATTGGCAATATGCCGGAGCATCAGCTCTTCATCATCTCCGAGCAAAATAACCCGCTTCGGCAGATAGGAAAGGCAAACCCCGATATTTTCAGAAGCATTTTTATCAAAAAACTCAATATAGGTCATTTTATCTTCTTTCCAAATGATTATTATAATTTATCATATCATATCCCGCCTGTCCGGTCAATAGACGGGGGCGATTTTTGAGGAATATTGCCCTTTGCATTCCGCTTATTTTTATGCACTTTGACAAATTTCCTCTTGATAATTTCAAAAAAATAGTATAAAATGAAAGCATAAATAATCAAGGAGGAAAACCTCATGTCTACCATCGATATTTTGAAACTGAAAAGCAAGGGCGTTGATCTGCATCTGCGGGTAGCCTCCGGCCATTTTGCCACCAGCAGCCGCCATACGAATTATTATATCGACGTTGCTTGGCAGAAAGCGCGCCTTTCCGAGGCACGGGGCGTTGCAGAAAATATTTGCTCTTATTATTTTGCCAATACAGTTGTGGATACCATTCTCTGTCTGGACGGTACGGAAGTAATCGGTGCATGCCTTGCCGATTGCCTTGCCAAGGGCGATTTTATCAATATGAATTCTCATAAAACCATCTATGTGGTAACACCGGAGATCATCAACGGGAACCAGATGGTATTTCGGGATAATATTGTGCCGATGATTGCAGGCAAGCATGTTATGATCTTGGAAGATACCATTGTTTCGGGCAAGATGGCGGAATCCGCCTGCAATACCATTCGCTATTATGGCGGCGAGGTTTCCGCTATTTCCGCTTATTTCTCGGCGATTGAGGAATGCGCCGGAATGCCGGTGAAATCCGTATTTTCCCCCAAGGATCTGCCCGATTACCAAAACTATGAAGCCCATGAATGCCCCATCTGCAAAAAGGGAATCAAGCTGGATGCCCTTGTAAATAGCCACGGTTATTCCAAATTATAAGGAGAAGCCAAAAACGCCGATTGGTCCGAACCAATCGGCGTTTTCTATCCCCATTTTTCGCATCAATTCTGCGATAAATGGATTTACTTTCCATCTTCTTTATGATAAACTATGGTAAAGACTATAAAAAACGGAGAGATAGGCTTATGAAACTGCTTCCTTTTGTAAACATTAAGATGGGTACCAAATCCATTCCCCGCCGCTCCAACGGCAATACCCTTCCCCTTACCCAAGTGCCCTTCGGCATGATCTCTTTCTGCCCGCAGACCGATAAGGCAGATGGTTGGTTTTATCATCCCGACCATGAATATTGCGAAGGCATTCGGCTGACTCATCAGCCCTCCCCTTGGATTCGGGATTACGGCCCCTTCCTGATGACTCCGCAAAACGATAATATTGCCAATAGCTGCTCCGGCGCATGGTCGGGCTGCAGAGTGCAGGATTCTATTCTGCGCCCTGATTACCTAAAGGTGAATTTCCTGCGGAGCAACTGCGCCTTTGAGCTTTCCCCCACCGAGCGCTGCGCCGCCATTCGGCTCACCTTTGGGGATGAGCGCCCCTCTTTCTTATCCTTCTTGCCCATCATCGGCAACTATACCTATGAATTTGATGCCGCCACCAATACCCTGATCGGCACCAACGATGGCCATTTCAGAGACGATAGCAAGGATTTCACCCATTATATCGCCGTCAAATTCCTTGGCGGGGTTGATGCCGCGCGCAATAAATGGGGCGGCGAAGGAGAAAAGGCCTATTATCATATCGGCCTTTCCGAGCAGGTGATCGATGCCCGCATCGGCTCCTCTTATATCAGCGCCGAAATGGCGATCGAAGCCATCGAGCGGGAATGCGGCAATAAAAGCTTTGAAGAGATCCGCGCAGAAGCGGAAGAGAATTGGGAAGAAAAGCTCCACCGCATCGAGATCGAACCCGATGATGAAGAGCAGATGAAAACCTTCTATTCCTGCCTCTATCGCCCCTTCCTCTTCCCCCATAAAGCCTATGAGATCGATAAAAGCGGCAACCCCATTCACTATGCCCCCGCAAGCGGCGAGGTGAAGGCAGGGGTGCGCTATACCGACAATGGTTTTTGGGATACTTATCGCACGGTTTATCCCCTCTACACCCTGATCGCAAGAGAAGAGTTTGCAGAGATGCTGGAGGGATTTGTGAATGATTATCTGGAATGCGGCTGGCTGCCTCGTTGGCCTTCCATCGGCGAGGTTGGCTGCATGCCCAGCACCTTGATCGATGCGGTAATCGCCGAAGCGGCGGTCAATGGCATCGGCAAACGGGAGGTTTTGGAAAATGCCCTTCAAGGCATGATCCACCATGCCAATCACGATGCGCCCGACGAGCGCTATGGCCGCCAAGGCTGCACCGCTTATGTGAAATATGGCTATGTGCCCAATGATCTGCAGAAGGAAACGGTGAACCTTACCCAAGATGCCGCCTATGGCGATTGGTGCATCGCTACTGTTGCAAAGGCTTTGGGGCATGATGAGATTGTGGAAGAATATATGGCCCGCGCTAAAAATTATCAAAATCTTTTCGATCCCGAAACCGGCTTTATGCGCAGCAAGGATTCCGCAGGGAATATGCGGGAATTCTTCGATCCCTGCTCTTGGGGCGGGGATTATACCGAAGGCTCTGCTTGGCAGAATTCCTTCGCAGTGCCCCATGATATTGAAGGCTTGGCAGCCCTTCACGGCGGCAAAGAGAAGCTGATCGCAAAGCTCGATGCCCTCTTTGCCGAGCCCCCAAAATACCGCACCTTCGGCTATGAGCGCGAGATCCATGAGATGACCGAAATGGCTCTGATCGATTTTGGCCAGATGGCCATCAGCAATCAGCCCTCCTTCCATCTCCCCTTCCTTTTCTCGGCCCTTGGCGCGCAAGAGAAAACCGATTATTGGGTTGAGAAACTGGCCAAAGGCGCCTTCCATTCCGGCGACGATGGATATCCCGGCGATGAAGATAACGGCACCACTTCTGCTTGGTATATCTTCGCCACCCTCGGCTTCTATCGCCTTTGCCCCGGAAAGAAGGAATGGATCCCCTGCAAAAGATTGGTGAAATCGGCAAAGATCCTTGGGAAGAAAATCTGAATGGAAAATTGAAAATTAAAAATTGAAAGTTAAGGAAGAAGGGGCTGTAAAAAATTCAAATGAATTTTTTACAGCCCCTTCCTTGGGGTTTGGAAAAAAGTTATTCCATATTATAAATTGCTGTGGTATAATACTATTATTCGACAAATCTGTATAAAGGTGCGTTTTTTATGTTCAAAAAATTCTTTGCCCCTACCGATATGACTCAAGGCTCGGTTTGGAAGGGGATCCTGATCTTTACCCTGCCGATGCTCCTTGGCAACATTGCCCAGCAGCTTTATAGCACTGTAGATACCATTGTTGTGGGGCAATATGCCTCCAATGGGGATAATGCCATTGCTGCGGTGGGCTCGGCCTTGCCGATCCTTAATATGCTGCTGGTGCTTTTTATCGGCATCTCTGCGGGAGCAAGCGTTATGGTTTCCCAATATTACGGCGCTAAAAACCGCAAAGCCCTTTCCCATACGGTTGGCAACTGCATTACCATTACCGCCATCGCCTGCATTGGATTGATCCTCTTGGCCCTTCCCTTCTTAAAGATGGTGCTGGAGCTTCTGAATACACCCGCTTCGATCCTGAAGGATTGCTACGATTATCTTTCCATCTCCCTGCTCGGAATCGCGGGAATGGCCTATTATAATATCTTAAGCGGCATTTTGCGGGGCTTGGGCGATTCGGTTTCCGCCCTTCTTTACCTCTTGATTGCCACAGGGATCAACATTGTTTTGGATATCTACTTTGTAAAAGAGCTGCATATGGATGTGGCAGGGGTAGCGCTGGCCACCGTCATCGCCCAAGGAATCTCCTCCATGCTCTGCCTTTTGAAGCTTGCGCGAATGAAGGAGCATTTTGATTTCGGCTGGAAATTTCTGCGGCCGCGGAGCCACTATGTGAAAACCATTATTAAGCTGGGGCTCCCCTCCGGCGCCACTCAAGCCATCTTTTCCTCGGCCATGATCGTGGTGCAATCGCTAACCAACTGCTTCGGGGAGCAGTTTATTGCGGCGAATGTGGTGGTGATGCGGGTAGATGGCTTTGCCATGATGCCCAATTTCTCCTTCGGCACTGCGCTGACCACCTTTGCGGGGCAGAATGTTGGCGCAGGAAAATATGATCGCGTGGTCAAAGGCGCCCGCCAAGGCACGCTGATGGCGGTTTGCTGCTCCGCCACCATTACCCTTGCCATTCTTTT
The DNA here is from genome assembly GCA_045544255.1 of Eubacteriales bacterium. Lineage (GTDB taxonomy): Bacteria > Bacillota > Clostridia > Oscillospirales > QAKW01 > QAKW01. The sequence continues at coordinate 11,737 of JAZPYP010000065.1, forward strand.
GTTTGGCAAATATTTAATGGGTGTTTTCACCGATACGAAAGAGCTTGTGGAGCTTAGCTACCGCTTGATGAAAATTCTCGCCGTAGGCTATATCGCCATGGCGGTAACGCAAAGCCTTTCCGGCATTATGCGCGGCGCCGGCGATACTTTAACCCCTATGTGGATCTCGCTGATCACCACCGTTTTGGTGCGGGTGCCCTTGGCTTACGGCATCTCCTTCCTTACCCGCACCCCCGATCTTCCCTTCGGCCAAAAGGAATGCATTCAGATCTCCCTGCTTTCCACTTGGGTGATGGGCGCGCTGCTGACCTTCCTTTTCTATAAACGAGGCAAATGGAAAAATAAACGAATTGAGCAATAATAAAAAGAGAGATGGTTTCCATCTCTCTTTTTTTGGTAAAATTCATCGCAATGCGATGAGTTAAATTGCTTCGCAGTGAAATTCGCTTTCGCGAGTGAAATTTTTGCCCTTTGGGGCAAAAGTTTCGGTGAAAACTCGGCCGAGCCGAGTTTTAATTAAAATATCCAAAATTTGAGCCCGAAGGGTCAAATTTTTTCTTTAACTGACCGCTTGCGGTCAATTTCACTCCTGCAAAGCAGGAATTTCACTCGCCATCAGGCGAATTTCACTTTTGCCGAAGGCAAAAATTTCACTGCACAACAATTACCTTATCAAGTAATTGTTGTGCCACCTCTATCCGGTGGCCTCTCCTCCACTTCATTTAAATAGCAATTCATCTCTTCCGGAATTGCGCCGGTCGATTTTTGGGCTCGCCGGCGGGCGCCCCCTTTTTCCGCGCAGGGGACGGTTCTATGCGCAGCTTCTCCCTCCTCTCCCGCGCAGGGGACGGTTCTATGCGCGGCAGCTGCCTCGTCGTCATCATCGTCGTCATCGGGCGAGGGGCGCAAAAGGAAGGCGGCAATGATCATAATGCCCATGATCGAAAGCGCCGCAAGGGCGATCCAAAGGGCGATCAGGCTATCGTCGCCGGTTTCAGGGCGCAAGGTGGGCTTTAAAATGCCCAAAACATAATAATCGGTATCGGCATCGGAATAAAAGGTAAGCTTTCCGTCTACCTGCCGAATATTCAAGCGGGTTTTTTCTTCCTTGGTGGTCAGCAAGGTCATCATCTCTTGGGGCAAAATGCCGGAAAGCTCAATTCTAACCCCATCGGGCAGATTGAGGCGGCCGCCCCGCTCGGTGAGGAAAAAGATCTCCAAGGGTTTAATGGAGCTGCACTCCTTGAAAAGGCTGTTGAACCATTTCAACGGCTCCTCTTCCTTGATCTCATGCACCACTAAAGTGAGCCCGCCTTTGGGGTACCAAACCCGCACCGTTAGGCCATCGGGAGTGGTGGCGGTATAAACCTGCTGCTCTTCATCGTAATCATCGCTCTTGGTATAATCAGGCTTGCCATCAATGTTGTATACAACATATACATATACCGGATGGGAAGCGCTCATTTGGGGCTGATGAATATGAGAGGTCTCGGCAGCAAAGCAGGAAAAAGAAAGGCAGGAGAAAAGAATCGCAACCAGTGCGATGATGATCATGCTTTTAATGATGCATTTTTTCATGCTTTTCTCCTTTCTTTTTCTTGCAGTGAAATTCATCGCCCATGGCGATGAGTTAAATTGCGCCATACAGCGCAGTGAAATTGATGCCAAAGGCATCAATGAAATTTTTTTCCATGGAGAAAAAAGTTTCGGAAAAAACTTGCCTACTTGCGCGGCAAGTTTTTATTTTAATTCCTATTTCTGCGATTCCAAGGTATTGATTGATGAAATAAGCATTCGGCGAATGCTGCCGCATTCATTTTTCAGTTCTTTGTATTTTGATTCTGAAAGATATGCAGTTTCGAATAATAATTCCAGCCAATATTCTGATTCGTAGCACTCTTTAAGCGCAATCTTTAATTTCGATTTAAAATCATCTCTGCTTTGGGCATATTGCGCTTCATGCACATTTGCACCAATAGAGGTGCCGGACCTCAAAAGCTGATTTGATAATACAATCTCTTTACCTTCCCGCAGTTCCTTTGCCAATAAAACAATTCTCTTGGCAAAATCTTTGCTGTGCTCTAAAAGCGGACTATTTTTCATAAAAGCTCTCCAAACTTTTAGATTTTAAAACTCGGCTCTGCCGAGTTTTTTCCTTAACTTTTGAAAAACATGGTTTTTCAAAAATTTCACTGACCGCTTGCGGTCAATTTAACTGCCCCTTGGGGCAATTTAATTTTTCCTTTTCAAAGGAAAATTTTAACTGCGCAGCTTATCCTGCAACTGTTGTGCTGATGCTGACTGCGCCTGCGCTTTCATAGCTTTCAGGCACATAGGTCATCACCTTCATGCCGATCTTTGCGCCGGCTTTGGGGATTTCGGTAAACGTAACGGTTTTCAGATATTCGCCGGGCTTAATAAGGCCGGTTTCGGCGATGATCTCGCCTTCCTCATCGGTAACCCGCAGCTTCATCCAAACTTCATTTTCCTTGGGGTTTGTAAAATAAAGATCTGCCGCGCCGTCTTTGATATTAACAACGCCGCATACCCCTGCCTTAAAGCCCATTCCCTCCTGATAAAGCTCGCTATAACCAAGCTTCTTGGCCGCCTCTGCATCGGGAGCGCCGGATATTGCATTTTCAGCAAAGGGGGGCACCTGAAATTCGGGAGCCTTCAGTTGAGGCGGGCGGGTAATAAAACCAAAGATCATCAACCCAATGGATAAAACGCAAACCACCGCAAGGGTAGGCAGCGCCCATTTGTTTTTACCAAAAAACTTCAAAATTTGATCAACCATTTTGAATAACCTCCATGATGCAAGCGGATTGCTCCGCTCACGGATAAATTCATCGCAATGCGATGAGTTAAATTGCTTCGCAGTGAAATTCGCTTTCGCGAGTGAAATTTTTGCCCTTTGGGGCAAAAGTTTCGGTGAAAACTCGGCCGAGCCGAGTTTTAATT
>JAZPYP010000066.1:0-4384 GCA_045544255.1 Eubacteriales bacterium
TTGGAGCGGGTGACGAGGCTCGAACTCGCTACCTCCACCTTGGCAAGGTGGCGCTCTACCAGATGAGCTACACCCGCATTTCTCTTTGCGACGTGTTATATTATACAAGATGCTTTTCTAAAAGTCAAGCATTTTTTTAAAGTTTTTTTATTTTTTTGCGCGGGGCCGAAAAAGCCCCGCGCAAAGCCGTTTTTAACCGATTTTCAGTTCCTTGATCGGCAGGATCAAAGCATTTTCTTTTGGCTCATAAATAAAGGTTACCTGATTCCCCACATTAAGAACCACAGCCCGCTCATCATCGGCCACACTCAAAGAGAAGGTTTGATTATTGCCTTCCAGCTGATAATAATAGCAGGTATTGCCGCCCACCACCGCGCTGCGGATGGAAGCGATCGCGCCGGAGATTTCCTTCAGCTCAAGTTCGGGAGCGGGGGCCTCTTCCGAAACCCCTTCCTCGGAAAGGCGCTTAATATATTGCCGCTCGCATTCGGCCAAGGAATTCGCCGCCACCACAATCTGATACTGCTCCACATTGACCATGGCATACATTTTAACCAAAGAGCTTGCGTCCTTCAAAGCCATGAAATAGGTGGGCTCATCGGAGATATTCAAAAGGAGCGGGAAGGTGGCGGTATAGCGCATCTCCTGCACCTGCCCTTCGGCAGAAGCCATGGCGGAATATTCCTCGGCGCCCGCCACCGCATAAAATTTTGTTTCTTTGGTGCGCTGGTTGGAAAGGATAAAGCCGATATTGGATTGATCGGCGGCCACACTGGTGATACCTGTATACATATATACATCGTCCCCTTGGGCCATATAGTTATAACCATCGGTGGTTACAGTGCAATCCTTTTGGGCAAAGATGGAATTCCAAAAACCATTGATCAAGGTGCCGTAAAAATCATATTGCTCAATGATCAGATCCGCATTATAAACCCGATCAACCCAAGCAGGAATATCCTCCACCTTATGATAGGTGCTCTCACCGGTGATGGCATTTACCAATACTGCGCCTTCGATATCTCGGCCGCCATAGAGCCCGATTGTAAATTTATAAGTGGGGCAGATCCAAAAAGGAGTGCCCTCTTCATTTACCTCAAAATTCTGCCCCTCAAAAATCATGGTAGGATATTGGAACCGCAGATGCCGCTCCAGATTGCGGCCAAAATGCTCGGCAGTGGAATATTTCATTCCTTCGGATAAGCGAACAAGCTCCACCTCTTGGGTAACCATATCGATCATCAGATAGCCGGGGATCCCCTCTTTCATATTAGAGAGCCATTTGAAGATATCGGCATATTCCAAGGGAGTTACCCGCACAGGGCTCCCCTTATAATTGATCTGGGTATAATTATCCATTACCGCAAATTGGCTGACCATATCGGAAAGCTCGCCCATTTTGCGATCCCCCAGCCGCTGGGCAGATTCCAGATCCAGGCGCGGAATATGGTTATAGGTGATCTCGGAAACATCGGCAGCAAAATCCCCTGCATCCACTTCCAGAAGGGCGCGATAACGCTTGGCATTAAAGAGCCGCGCCCCCACCAGATTACCGATAAGCCCCACCAGAATGCAAAGGGCGATAATTGCCAAAAGCACCTTAACGGTGGTGAATTTAAAAAGCTCTTTTTTATCCCTTTGCAGATCGATCTGCACCACCTTGGCCCGAACCCCGCTGATCAGATAAACCACTCCATAGGCCACGCAAAGGGAGATGATAAATCCCAAAAGACCGGTGGAATGAATATTCAGGGCAGGAAGGGTAACATAGAAACAAATCGCGCCGAAAATCAGAGTGATCAATGCACTGATCAAATGCCGCCTTACTTTTACTTTCATTTTTTCTTCCTCACAATTCTATAATTTCTGTTTGCTCCACTGCAGAGGCCACCAAAGCATCAATATCGAGTTTTGCCTCCTCATAGAGAATCTCTTTCAGATTTGGCTTGGTTTTTGGATGCTTGGGGGTGAAAACAGTGCAGCAATCCTCATAGGGCTGAATAGAGGTTTCAAAGGTGCCGATCTTGCGGGAGATCCGCACAATTTCTTCCTTATCCATTCCGATCAGGGGGCGCAAAACCAAGCTATCGGTTACGCTATCGGTTACCCGAAGGGCATCCATCGTCTGGCTGGCCACCTGCCCCAAGCTTTCGCCGGTAATAAGGGCGCCGCAATGCCATTTTTTGGAAAGTTCATGGGCCACCCGCATCATAAACCGCCGCATGATTACAGTGAAAAATTCTTCCTTGCAGCGATCGCGGATCGCTTCCTGCACTTCGGTGAAATGCACAGCTAAAAGCCGCATTCCGGGGCAATAGGTTTTCAAAATTTCCGCAAGGGTGATCACCTTTTGCTTGGCCCGCTCGCCGGTATAAGGGGGGCTTTGAAAATGAATACCGGTCAGGGAAACGCCCCGCTTTGCGATCATATACCCTGCCACAGGGCTATCGATCCCGCCGGAAAGGAGCAGGCCTGCATGGCCATTGGAGCCATAAGGCATTCCGCCGGCACCCGCCTCCCGAACTGCATGAATATAGGCACCGAAATCCCGCACCTCAACAGTAACAACCACATCCGGATGATGCACATCCACCTTCATTCCCGCATAGTTCCCCAAGATCACTCCGCCGATCTCTCTGCAGATTTCGGGAGATTGAAGGGGGAAGCGCTTATCGCTTCGCTTGGCCTCCACCTTAAAGGTTTTGGCGCCTGCAAAGGCCTCATGAAGGCATTCCTTTGCAAGGGCTTCAATGGCCTCCATATTTTTTTCGCACATATAGGCTTTGCAGACAGCCGCCAAGCCGAATACCCGCTTCACCCGCTCAAAAGCTTCCTCCATATCCTCATCGCCGAGGGCGCGGATATAAATGGTGGATTGAGCCATCTGCAGATCGAAATTGCCAAGTTCCGCAAGAGAAAGCTTGATATTTTTCATCAAACGCTGATCGAATTGGCTGCGGTTTAAACCCTTCAGCACCATCTCTCCGCATTTTGCAAGAATCATCTCTTTCATTTTTTCAAACATCCTTATATCTTTTTTGAATTTTTTGGGGCACCTCTGCAAGAGCATCCATCAAAATATCGATCTCTTCCAAAGAATTGAAAAGCCCGAAGCTGATTCGAAGGGCGCCCATTACCGTTGGCTCATCGGCCCCCAGCCGCCCCAAAACCGAAGCGCTTCTTGCCTTTTTGGAAGAGCAGGCAGAGCCTTGGGAAACATAGATTTCCTTCCCTTCCAGAAAATGAAGCACATTTTCCCCAAGATAACCCTTGCAGGAAAGGTTGATAATATAGGGAACCCCATCGGCAGGCGAATTGATCTGAATAAAGGCCAGCTCCCTTGCCCGCGCCAAAAGCCGCTCCCGCAACGCTTCATATTTTTTTATGTTTTCTTTTTTATAAAGGGCAATGGCTTTGGCAAAGCCGAAGGCGGCAGGGCTATTATAGGTGCCGGGTACTGCTCCCCCTTCCTGCTCCCCGCCGAAAAGAATGGTTTTCAGCCGCACTCCCTTCTTTAAATAAAGGGCGCCGATCCCTTTAGGGCCATGGATTTTATGGGCAGAGATCGAAAGGCTATCGCAGCCAAGGCTGCGCACATTGGTTGGGATTTTGCAAAAAGCCTGCACACCGTCCACATGGAAATGGGCGGGCGCGCCCTTTTCGCGAATGATGCGCGCCACCTGCTCCACCGGCAGGCGGGCGCCGGTTTCATTATTCACCAGCATCATTGCCACTAAAATGGTTTTTTCATTGATCGCCTCGCGAAAGGATTCTGCATCGGGCTTTGCATAGATCACCTCGAAGCCTCGCTCTTCAAGAGCCGCTCCGCAGGCATAAACGCTCGGATGCTCCACAAGGCTCATCACCACGCGGCTCCCCTGCCGCTTTCGGGCCTCTGCCGCGCCGAAAAGAGCAAAATTATTGGAAAAGGTGCCGCCGGTAGTGAGCAAAACCTCCGCCGCGGTGCAATGAAGCACCGAAGCAATTTCCCGCTTTGCGGCAAGGATCCCATCCTCTGCATCCAAGGCAATTTTATATAAAGCGGAAGCGTTGGCAAAAAGATGCTGCTCCGCATTGGCGATCTGCTCGGTTACCTCCGAAAAGGGCCGCGTAGTGGCGCTGTTATCCAGATAAATCATATGTCTTTTTAATCCCTTTTCTCTTCGCTTTTTAAAGCGAAGCATTCTATTCCAATATTAAATATATTATATACGATTTCATAAAGAGAAGTCAAGACCAATGATAAGCAAACACGAATAATCCGAACCTGATTTTAAGGGGCGGATTTTACCTTTTTGTGGTGGGCATTGCCCACCAGTCGCAGAATGCGACTGCGATCTGCAACCAGATCGCACAAACGGTGAAATTTGAATAATTAAGAACT
>JAZPYP010000067.1:0-7495 GCA_045544255.1 Eubacteriales bacterium
CTCTCCGATGCCGCTATCCAGCGGCGCCAGCAAACGCTGGCGGCGACCGGTGGCGTTGGGTTCTCCGACCGCTGCGCCAAGGAGGGAAACAGCGCGCTGCATAATGGCTTGAATTGTCATAAGCGCACGCTCCTTTTTATCAGAGGATTTCCATTACGGATAAAAGGGCATATTGCGCCTCATCTCCGCCGCGGATCAAGATCTTGCCCTTATGCTCGCCGCTACGCTGCACATAAGCTGCCCCCTCAAAATGAATAACGCTTTTGCAGTTATCCCTGAAGGTTAAGATATGATTCCCACCGCAGAAAACATTATCTGCAGCCATAACGGTAATGGTGGGACAACTTAAGTTTTCATTATCCACCACAAAAATGATTCCATTGCCATCTCCTTCAACCGGAATAGCATAATAGCCATTCAGATCAACGGTTTGAGGGGGTTTGACCGCCTTGCCGTCCTTCATTTTTGAAACTTCCAGTTCGGTATACATATTGATTTCCTCCATTCTTATCTATGCGCCTTAATAACAGCGAGTTCCTTGGGGCGAACCACGCGCCCGCCATAAACATTCAGGCCCTTCACCGCATCCGAGAAGAATTTTTCGGGGCGATAGGCTTCGGTTTCATCAATGGCGCTGGCGAAGGCGATGGCCTTATTGGTGCGCACCATCATATAATCATCGGTGCCGTCGTTATAAAGATTATTGCTGAGCACCACTTTTGCGCAGTCATACATTCCAACAACACCCTTGGCGATCAACTCATCGTTATTGGTCTTGATCTCGGTAAGAGCATCGCGGAAAAGCTGATAGAAGAAGGGCGAAACGGTAATGGTTACATTATCTGCCACATCCACATCATTTTCCCGAAGGGTCAAGATCGCCTCATCTACCAAAGCCTTGGCCTCGGCAGGAGTGGTTACCTTAGTGGACGCGGAAAAGTTCGCAGCATCCTTTGCAAGGGAAGCCACAAAGCTATCTCTTGCCGCCGCCATTTTGCGGCCTGCCTCTTCCAGAACAATCGGCATCAGCTCGGGCATCGACTGCAGCTTATCCAGATCCTCGACCATGAAATTAAAGGCCTTGGCCTGATCGATATCCAGAAAAACACTGGTGCCATCCAAGGTCTGGGGATCCCCCATGCCAACACCGGCCTCATAATCGAAGATCTCCGGTGCAGCAGCGCCAAGGATCCTTACGCGGCCGCCAAGCTTGGCCTCGCCCTCAAACTGACGATTGCAATCATCAACAAGTTTACATTTCTTTTCCAATTCAGTCTGGATAAAATGGCTCCAGATTGTGGGTTTAAAATTTGCGTAAGACATCGTTTTATCTCCTTAATTTTGATAGTGAAGCCAGAGCCTTCTGAAAGATCGCGGGGTCCTTAAGATCCTGCTCGGTGAGGGCATCCAGCTCCTTGGAGGAATAGAATAGTGCGGCTCCTCCTGCCGATTTTGCGCTGACCATATTTTCAGGGACCGGATCTGCGCGGCGGTCCGCGGCAAGCTGGGCTTCATAGGCCACCACCGGATCCACCTGACCGCTTGCCATTAAGCGGCAATACAGCTCTCCCACTTCCATTGGGCTTTGGGCGGTCAGATTCGGATAGGCGGCGCGCACTTGAGAAAGATCCCGCTTAAAACGCGTCTCTTCAATAAGCCCCACTGCCTGCTGCATCAAGGGATGATCCAAGATCTGCCGGCGAAGATGCTCCTCCCTTGCAGCGTTTTGCTCTTCCTTTCCTTGCTGCTCTGCCGCGCGGCGGCGGGCAGCATGGCGGCTTCGCTCTTCTTTGGGCATCTCTTCCTTTGAAGGGGTGCCCTCCTGCTCCTTTTCTGCGGGAGCAGAATTTTCATCGAGGGCAGTTTCCACTGCCTGATTGGGTTCATTCATGAATGATTCCTCCTTGAATTTTTACGCTTTTTCCTGCGAATTTTGGATTTTTACGCTTTTTCCTGCGAAATGATCATAGGTTCCTTCTCTGCCGCTCTTTTGGCGAGAATTTCCCGAAGCTTGCCCTTGGGGGCGCTGGAATCCTCCTCCAGAGCCTCTGCATATTCCGCAAAGGTAATAAAGCCTGCGGAAAGAAGCTGATTCAGGCTTTGCTCTTGGGCAAATTTCGAGAAGGAATTGGCCGGAGAAAGATCGATCCGCACCCGCGGCTCCAAAGCATTCAAAAGGCCGCTCGGAATTTTTTGCCCTTCCACCAAAAGGCCTGCGGGATGATAGGCGCGCAAAAGGTCGTACCAAATCAGAGCCACATCCTCCACAAACCGAGAAAGCTGGGCCATGGCGAAATTCAAATTCAGCACAGCCGCATCCCGCACCGCCACAATCGCGGCGCCGCTTGCCTGCTCCGGATTGATCTGTCCGGTGGCGGCATCGCCGGCACCGGTGAGTTCACGCGTTGTGGTGATCATATTGCCCATAAAATTATAGGCAAGGCCATTGATGGCCGCCGGTTGCACATAGGAGATCAATTCCCCGATCCCAACATTCGGATCATCCACAGCGATAGCGGCGCCCACCTTTTCGATATCCTCCACATTTTGGATCCGAGGCGCGCTATAAACAAGCTTGGGAAAGGCAAAGCGCTTGATGGCAATATCCATGCGAACCAAATTTTTATTAATGGTAATTTGGTTGGCGATCAAGCTTTCCACCGCACCACGCCCGCGGCAACTCCCCTTTTTTCTGCTCCAGATAAAGGGAGCAATGGGGTAGCGGGAGAGGCCTTCAAGGCGCACCGGTGGGCAATAAACGCAATTTTTAACAGCCCGAAGATAGCAGATATTGCCCCCTTCCCGATAGAATTTTAAAATAGAGGTGCATTTCTGCTGCTCCGGCAGATCGCTTTCCAATAAACGCTCCTTGATGGGAAGATCGCCATCGGGGCGGATCTGCAAAATCTCATCCTCCGAAAGGCCGGCGGCGCGGGCCTCCTTTTTCACCTGCTCCACCGAGCGGCGCTGAATGATTAAAATATAGGGTTGCTCCTGCAGATCCTCTTGCTGCTCATCGCCAAAGATCAGATCAACGCCTGAAAGCACTTCTCCGCGCAGCTTTCCGTCTCGCATATAAAAATATAGATAGGAATTTCCTGCAACGCAGCCATCTTCCACAACCTCCCAGCATTTTTGGTCCATCTGATTTTGCTCCCAGAGCACCCTTGCATAGGTGCTGAGCAGGGCCGCCGATTGTGAGGCAATTTTAGATAGAGCGGGGCGATCGGCTGTATCAAAGCTATAGCAGACCGAAAGATTATTCTGCGCCACCACTGCGGTTTTATATTTCACAATGGGATCAATAATGTTATAGATCGGCAACCGCTCCCCATCGGTGGGAAGATAGCGCCATTGATCCCCTTCATAAAAGCAGTGGCATTCCTCAAAGCGGTCGTAAAAACCATCGCGGGTTAAAAGAGCCGAGCCCGCTTGATATTCCCGCCAGATTTGCTCACTTGTTTGCATCCTTTTCTTCCTTTCTGCCATTAAAGGCTTCGATCCGCTTTAAAAGAGGATCCATTTCTTTGGAAGGGCGGCGCCCCGCAAGGCGGCCGCTTCGGGCGGTGCTGATTCCATCGGCAAGGCCCAAGCGATAAGCCGCTATGGCGAGGAGCATGCCAAGAAGGCCGATTAAGATTTCTAAAATGGTCATAGTATCAGTTCCTTTCTTCCGCCGCCTAAATGATCCGGCGGTTTTTGATGATATAGGGGCTTTTTGGCGCGGTAGCCCGCTAAAAAATACCGCAGCGCATCGGGAGCATGGGTGAGCTCATGGGGCTCCTTTGCGCAATCCCCCGGCTGATGGGGATCCCATTGAAGGGCGGGCAGGCAGCGAATGATATTTTTGCAGCCGGAAAAGATCTGCAAGCGGGGCCGCTCCCTTCCATCCCGATCATGGCGCATAGTGAGCCATTCATTCAGCAGCGCCCAGCCCGCCTTCCGATCAGCGCTGACGCGAGCCAAGGGAATTCCATGCTCCCGAAAGAGATCTGCAAGGCTGCGGCCGGTATCCTTTTGCCTGCTCCAAAGATCCGGCGGCGCAAAATAAGCTCCTGCTCGCTCGCCGGTTGCATGGATTTTTGCAGCCGCCTCCGAAACGATCAATCCCGATTCATAAAGCTCCCGATAGAGATAGATAAACCCCTGCTCATCTTCTGCAAAAAAGAGCCCTGCAAACATATCAAGGCCATAGTCCATGGCAAAATATCGCCGCCAATGGGCAGGAATGGGAAAGGGCTCGCAGATATGCTGCTGCCGATTCCAACGGGTAAAAAAACGCCCCTCTTCCAGATCCCAATCCCCTTCTAAAAGAGCTCTTTTTTCCCGCTCCGGCAGATGCTGAAGGCGATTAAGATAGCGGGGATCCCCTTCCATCAAAAAGCGATTATCCTGCACCCTTGCGGGAATAAAAAGGCGGCTCCCCAAATCATCCTGATAAGGCTCATTGGGAATGGCGGGATCGATAAATCGGCGCTTTACCCAATGATGGCCAAGGCCACCGGGATTGGTGGAGGATTTCATCTGCCGCGGAAACGGGGCCACACCCCGCAACCGCGACATCAGGTAAAGATACATCTCCTCTGTGAAATGAGTCAACTCATCAAAGCGAATCACATCGTATTCCGCCGATTGATAGCGATAAACATCTCGTTCACTATCGCAATAGCCGAAATCAAGCACCGATCCACCGGCGAAAATACCGGTATGACGAGAGGAGATATAATGATAAAGGCTTTTGGGAAAAAGCCGATCGGCGGCGCGGATCAGGGAGCCCTCCAGCTCCGGAAGGGTGCGGCGCAGGATCAGTTGGCGGGAGCCGGGGTACTGCAGGGCATAGCGCATGGCGTCCACAAGCTGCCCATAGCTTTTCCCGCCGCCTGCCGCCCCGCCAAATAAGACCTCATCTTCCCTTGCGGTCATAAATCGATATTGCAGGGGCGTTACCTCAAAGACCTGCCCTTTGCTCACGGCTCGATCACGCGAATCTCCACCGCAGGCAGGCTTCCCTGCTCCTCTTCCCCTTTGGTTAGCTCACGAATCAATTTGATGGCATCCATTCCTCCTTCGGCTGCGCGCTTTGCCAAGGAAAGGGCGGTCATCCGCCCGATGGAGCAATCGGTTTCGTTTTCCAATGCATCATTGAGTTCAGGAAGCTTCATACGGCTCACTTTATTCAGCTCCTTGCTAATGCTTTTCAAGAGATTCATTGCTTCTTATCTCACCTCCCATGGGCATTATAAAAAATTCTTTGCGCACACCGACGCACAGGATCGCCTATTGCAATTTTCGACTTTCTTTGATATAATCTTTTTGTAAATTTTTATCGAATTTTTGGAGAAATGTTCAAATGATCACTCTTTTGCTCAATCCTGCCGCCGGTAACGGTCGGTCGAAAAAGGTCGCAAAAAGGGCGGCAACCTATCTGGAAGAGAAAAAACTTCCCTTTCGCTTAATTGAAACAAAAAAATCAGGAGACGCAGCCATCATCTGCCAAAAGCTGGCAAAAGAGGCTAAGGAAGGCGATCTTTTGCTGACCATCGGCGGCGACGGCACCTTTTCGGAGATCGCAAGAGGCCTTGCAGGCAGCAAGGTTGCTGTTGGCATCCTTCGGGCAGGCACCGGCAACGATATGCTGAAAAGCTTTTCGGTTCCAAAGAAAACCGAAGAGGCGCTGGACTACATATTGAATAAAGAACCGCGCAAGATGGATCTTTGCCTTCTCAATGGGGAGCCCTTTGCCAACGAAAGCGGAGCGGGCTTCGATGTGGCGGTATTGGATTATGCGGAGCAGACCAAGAAATATTTTAAGGGGCTGATTCCTTATCTTTGGGGCGTGATCAAAGCCATCTTTACCTATCGGTGCATCCCCTTGAAGATCACTGCCGATGGCCAAACCATTCTTGAAGAGGATTGCTTGGTTTTATCGGTAGCCAATGGCCGCTTCATCGGCGGCGGGATCCTCATTAGCCCCGAAGCAGATCCTGCAGACGGGCTTTTAGATGTGGTTATTGTGCGCTCCTGCTCAAAGTTTCGGATGCTTCGCCGGTATCTGCCGGGGCTGATGGCAGGAAAGATCCTTACCTTCCCCGATACCTCTCACTATAAGGCAAAGGAAGTAACGGTGGAGCCCATGGGCGGCAACGAAGCCTTTCGCGTGAATATCGATGGCGAGATCCGGGCAATGCAATATTGCCATTATAAAATCGCGCCCGCCAGCCTTTTGATTAAAATGTAAAAAAAGAAAGCGAGCATCTATCATGAAGATTTCATTTATTAAACTTGATCCGCGGGCAAAGGCGCCCTGCTATGGCTCTGCCCTTGCGGCAGGCGCCGATCTTCGCACCATCGAGGCGGTGGAGATCGCCCCCGGCGAAACCAAACTGATCCATACCGGCCTTGCCCTTGCCATTCCCGAAGGCTTTGGCGGCTTTATCTTTGCAAGAAGCGGCCTCGCCACCAAAAGAAGCCTTGCCCCTGCCAATAAGGTTGGAGTGATCGATGCCGATTATCGGGGCGAGATCATGGTGCCTTTGCATAATGGCGGCAAAGAAACTCAATTTTTGGAAGCCGATGAGCGGGTGGCGCAGCTTGTGATCCTTGCGGCGCCTCAGGCAACTTTTGAGGAGATCGATGCTTTGGATGAAACCGCAAGAGCTGCCGATGGCTTTGGTTCTACCGGCAAAAAATAAAATGATGAAAGGCCGAAAAATCTTATGATTTTTTGGCCTTTTTTAAATTCTATCACCGCCCAATTTTTTCGGAATAGATTGTATTAGAACCCTTTATATTGGAGATAATACTAACAATAAAAGGAAAGGACATATTCGAAAATGATCAAACGCGGTGATATTTATTATGCAGATCTTTCTCCGGTTGTGGGAAGCGAGCAGGGCGGGATGCGGCCGGTACTCATTGTGCAGAATGATATTGGAAATCGCTATAGTCCCACTGTGATCGCCGCTGCCATAACCAGCAAGATCGAAAAAGGGCGCCTGCCCACTCATATCAATATCGAAGAATCCTGCGGCCTTCAACGGCGCTCCATGATCCTTTTGGAACAGGTGCGTACATTAGACAAAGCGCGGCTGAAGGAAAAAATGGGGCATATCAGCCCGCAAACCATGGAGCAGGTTGATCGGGGGCTGCAGGTGAGCCTCGGCTTATAAAGAAAGGGAATGTAAAAAATTCCTTTGAATTTTTTACAGCCCCTTTTTTTGGGGTTTGGAAAAATTGTTTGAAACCTTCAAACCGAGCCGTGACCATAGGTCGCGGGATACCCGACGGCGTATGTGATACGCCGAGTGGCTCGGTTTGAAGGTAGCAAAGGGCATTCAAATGGGAGAAAATATCGAAATTCGATATTTTCTATCATTATTCTTGGTTTTCTACAGTTTCTTTGTAAAAAGACCTTGTAATCTCCTGCCCTTTGCGGTTCAGACTATTTTTTAGCCCCTTCTTTTATTAAATTTAAATTAAATTGCCTTTATTTATA
>JAZPYP010000068.1:0-35400 GCA_045544255.1 Eubacteriales bacterium
AACGAGCAAAAAGCCTTACAAGGCGAACTGCAACGCTGTACGGCACGAAACCAAAAGGTTGCCGAGCTTTACGAAAAGCTCTATGAGGACAATGTTTCAGGCAAGGTAACGGATGAATGGTTTATGCAGTTATCCCACAAATATGAAGCGGAGCGTATGGAGCTGAAAACCAAGATTGCAACCCTGAATGAGAGAATAAATAATCTTGGCACAATGCAACAGAACAAAGACCGATTTATTGGTGCTATCCGAAGATTTATGGAAATGCAAAAACTGACCGCTCCACTCCTTCGGGAACTCATAGACGAGATAACAGTTTATGAAACCGAAGGCGTTGGTAAGAATCGCAGTCAAAGGATTATGATCCATTACAAATTCATTGGGTATATTGAGATACCTGAATGCGGAAGTAATTACAAGGCAGATACCCGAAAAGGTGTAGCCGTCGAGTATATTACCAAATCCGCATAAAACAATAGAGCAGGCTTAAAACCTGCTCCATACATAACGAAGAAACTCGAAATTACAAAAAATCGAGTGTCCATAACTCAAATCCGTTATGAACACTCGATATGGTCGAAGTGACAGGACTCGAACCTGCAGCATCTTGCTCCCAAAAATATTTCACAACTTCTTTTTGTTGAGAATGCCTCTTTTTAGCCCTTTCTGCTGGGGTTTTAGGGGCATTTTTTGTTGCTTTTGGCCCATTATTTCCATATATTTTTTCTGTTTTGCTTCCGCAAGTGGTCAAATAAGTGGTCAAAAATACAAAAACTGTGGTCAAAATCTGACCACAATTTTCTCATATATTTGATGTAAACCCTTGATTTTACTAGGGTTGACCACTTTTGCTGAGCATATAGAAACATTTACTCGAACTTGCGGCATTCAGGTTCTGCAATATGTACGCTATCAACTTTTCCAATTGTGGTCAAATAAAGTGTATTTGTGTTTTACCTTAGAAATATGTAAAAGTCAAGTAGTATAACGGTATTGTGAAATGTCGAAAGATGTGTTATAATATATCAAATTATCAGAATAGAGGAACTAATGATTTCTATGCAATATAACAAATCAATAACAGCAACTGTTTATGTCATTAACGATGGTAAAGTGTTGCTGCATGAGCACAAAAAATACCACACATGGTTTCCACTTGGTGGCCATATAGAAGCTGATGAGTTTCCGCATGAGGCGGCGATTCGAGAAGCAAAAGAAGAATCGGGACTTAATGTAACTCTGCTCGAAACTGAATTAGCACCATCGATAGAATTAGCTAGGGTTAAAAGAGTTCCGGCTCCTTTCTGCTTGTTGCACGAAGGAATAGGTCATGAGGAAAACTTTTTTGACTTTATATATATTGCAGAAACCGATGAAACAAAACCTTGTCCCGAAGGTGATGAAAGTAAAACGTTTAAGTGGTTTTCCTACGACGAACTATTAGAACATGAAATTAAACCCCATGTCAAGAACACGGCATTAGCGGTGTTGGATTTTTATCGTTCGAACAAAATCTAAATAATATTAGGTGGAATTATGTTAAGAGTATTTGAGGCTTTTGCCGGCTATGGCAGTCAGCGTATGGCTTTAAGAAATTGCGGCATACCTTTTGAGGTGGTAGGAGTGTCTGAAATAGACGAGGCCGTTACGGTATCCTATGCATCAATACATACTGATTTTCTCAAGGTTAGAGAGCAGCCTATAGAAGTTTCTGAAGAAGAAATGCGCAGTTTCCTTGTGAAACAAAATGTGCCGTTAGATTACAGAACATTTGAAAATCGTGCCCTTAATTTGCGAGGTCAACGATTAAAAGATATATACATTGCAAACAAGCTCATTAAAAACTATGGCGACATTCGGGTTATAGATCCAGAAAAACTTCCGGATTTCGATTTCTTTACATATTCATTCCCTTGTCAAGATATTTCGGTTTCTGGTTATCAAAGAGGCCTTGATCAGGATTCGGGCACTCGTTCTTCCTTGCTTTGGGAATGTTGTAAGATCATTGAGGTAAAGAGACCTAAATATCTCATGATGGAGAATGTGAAGAATCTTGTTGGCAGCAATCATCGTGCTAATTTTGAAAAGTTTCTCGTTTATCTTGAATCGTTGGGATATTCAAACAAGTGGCAAGTTTTAAACGCAAGAGATTATGGCGTTCCCCAAAATAGAGAACGTGTCTTTTGTATCAGCATTTTGGGCCAAAATGATTTTGAGTTTCCAAAGCCAGTTGAATTGAAACTTTCTATGTTCGATTTGCTGGAAAAGGATGTTGATTTAAAATACGAACTGAGTAGTGATCAATATTCTGATAGACCGATAGAGAACGAGGTTTGCTATTGTTTGGACTCTAATTATTGGAAAGGCACTTTTCTTTGTGATTTCCTAGAAAAGCGCCGCCGTCAGCTTGTGACTAGCAGAAAAATTGCAAAGAACAAATACCTAGCCAGACGTCTTACTCCAAGAGAAACTTGGAGACTTATGGGCGTAAGCGATGAAGACTTTGAAAAAGCAGCAACGCTCGTCAGTGCCACAAGCTTATATAAACAATCAGGAAATAGCATCGTAGTTCCTGTTATGGAACACATATTTAAGAATTTATTTTTGAAAGAAGGTAAAAAAATGACTAATAAAGATATACTGATTGATCTTTTTAGGAGAAATGTAAAAGGTAAAAAACCAGATGTTAGCGGCAGAAACGAACGCCATGATGGCAGAGAAGGAAACTGGTTAGAAGAACAGTTTGGCAAACATCCTGATGCAGATAATCATGCTGACTTTTTCGGCTATGAGTTAAAGAATCAAACAACTTCTAAAACCAGTTTCGGAGATTGGTCAGCAAATGAATATGTTTATACAAATGCTGATTATAAAAGTGTGTTTTCTTTTAAATACAAGTATCAAAATCAAGGGCTGTTTTGTCGTATGTTTGGTAAACCCAACATGGAAAAAGGCGGTAGATATTCGTGGTCGGGACAGCCTATTCCTAAATATGGAAAATATAATGATTTTGGGCAGATCTTAACAATTGATTCGGGTGAAAATAAGGATATAGTTATACTTTATTCTTATAGCCAAGACAAGAGAAAAGATAAAGCAAGCATTGTTCCTAAGATTTTACAAAAAGATGAAATTGTGTTAGCTAGATGGTATGGAATAAGCAAACCCAAAGATGCTCCAAAAAGGCAGAAGAGTTTGAAATCGAAGCTTGAAGATAAATTTAATGATCAAGGATGGTTTACTTGTAAAAAGGATAATGACGGAAAGTATCAGAAAATATGTTTTGGCAAACCAATGAATTATGAAAACTGGTTAGAGTTGGTTAAGTCAGGAGTTGTTTATTTTGATTGTGGAATGTATGAAGGCAATCCTCGTCCTTATCAACAATGGCGTGCAAACAATAGTTATTGGGATAGCTTGATAGTTGAGACTTACGAATAAAAAACAAGTCTGCACAAATCGTGCAGACTTGTTTTTATATTATGCTATATTGTTCTAGATACTCAACCATTTTCTTGGCAACTGCATCAATGACATTGATACAAACAGAGTTTCCAAATTGTTTGTATGCTTGTGAGTTAGAAACTGGAATGATGAAGTTTTCAGGAAAACCTTGGAGTCGAGCACACTCTCTTGGAGTTAGCATTCTAGGATTTTTATCTCCTTGAGATATTAATGCTTCACTTCCGTCTTTATAGTATCTAGCGCTTATGGTATTAGTATGTTTACTTTCTTCATTAAACACACAGAAACCAAAGCCGTTTCCCTTTTTTTCATGCATCTTTTTGCGAGCTAAATGACCTTGGTAAAGTTTATCAGATATAGTAAATGCGTCTGATACGTCTTGCTCCAAAATGTTTCCAACGCATATGTCATCGTCAATTTGTCCTTGGGGATATGAAAAATCGCTATATTTTTCAGGAAGATAATCTTTATTAAAACCAACAATAATAATACGCTCTCTATTTTGTGGAGAGCCAAAATGATACGCGTTCAATACTTCTGGATTTGGAACATAGTAGCCTAACTCGTCCAACACATTCAAAATAACTTTCAAAGTTTTTCCGCCATCATGCCCACGAAGCTGTTTGACATTTTCAAGCATAAATGCTTTCGGGCGTTTGGCCTTTAAAATTCTTGCAATATCGAAGAATAAAGTGCCACGAGCATCTTCAAATCCTTTTTTTAGGCCTGCTTGTGAAAACGGCTGACACGGGAAACCGGCCAACAGTATATCGTGGTCGGGAATACTGTTTTCGTCTACTTTTGTTATGTCTCCGTCAGGAGTCTCGCCAAAATTTGCTTTATAAGTTTTTTGAGCAAACTTATCCCATTCAGATGAGTAAACGGTATATCCTCCATTATTTTGAAATCCTTGTCTAATGCCGCCAATACCCGCAAATAAATCTATTTGTGTAAACTTGCAGTTGCCACGATCCGGATTCTTTAAGGGAGGATCTTGTGGATAATTATGTAATTTATTCAATACTTCCTCTGGGATAATGGATTGAAGTTCCCACTCTTTAAGTAGATCTTCTTTCCGATATAAACCTAGAAAATCTGACAGCTCTTTTCGTGTCATATCATGCTCAATACGAAAAGAGAGTAACGCACTACTTTGTACCATTGTTTCAACCTCGTCTATTTTATTAAACAAGAAATAAATTCATTAACTTTACTAGATGAGTCTAGTTTACCATAAAAGTATGAATTAATCAAATAGTATTCGAAATATTCTTACTAATTCTTTTTTGAGATTCTTGTGGAAAGTGGAATTTCTTTTTCTTGTTTATTGAAGTATAACATTTGAAATGTCCCATAAAACGGACTTCTATAAGTTTGGAAAATCCGTTGAGCACACAGTTGCGATTTTTGTAATAAAATGTTATAATATAGAAAATATACGATGTGAATATTTATTCGGAAGGTTATTATGAAAGTTTGCAGTTTGTTTAGTGGAATAGGTGGCATAGATCTAGGCTTTCAACAAGCTGGGTTTGACATTGTATGGGCAAATGAGTTTGACAAAGATGCTGCAACTACATATCGTCATAATTTTGGCAATGAACATTTAGTTGAAAAAGATATTAGAAAAGTTAATGCGGCGGAGATTCCCGACTTTGATGTTTTAGTTGCAGGATTTCCGTGTCAGCCCTTCTCTATAATGGGCTTTAGAAAAGGCTTCAACGATCCGCGTGGAAACTTGTTTTTTGAAATTGCAAGAATAGCTGAAGCAAAGAAACCTAAGGTCATATTCCTCGAAAATGTGGCAAATCTATTGGAACATGATGATGGAAAATCATTTTTAACAGTTTACAATGCATTAGCTCCTCAGGGCTATGCTTTTCGTTATCAAGTAATGGATGCAATTGAATATAGCAATATACCGCAATATAGGACTCGGATTTTTATCGTTGCATTTCAAGACGAAGATTCGTGTAGCAGGTTTGTGTTTCCTGAAAAAGTTGAGCTTGCTACTAAGCTTAATGATTTTATTGTTCGCGATAGAAAGCATGACGATAGTTATTACTATAATTCCTCTAGCTTTTATTATGAGGACTTGAAAAGAATTGTTATAGATAAGAACGCATTGTATAAAATTTATGATTCTGGAGTTTCGAAAAAGGCCCACTATTTATGCCCAACGTTGACTGCGAATATGGGAACATATCCGGATAGGGTGCCTATTGTTTTGGACGACTTTGGAATTCGAAAAATAACGCCATATGAATGCCTGGCATTACAAGGATTCTCAAAGAACTATCGTTTCCCAAAGATTCCAATGGCAAGTGCCTATAAACAGTGTGGAAATACTGTGGTAGTGCCGGTTATTAGAAGAATTGCAAAAAATATTATGAATGTAATAAACTGATTTAGGAGAAATCATATGGATACTCATGATAAAATTAAAGAAGTACGATTAGAATACAAAGAATATTTAATTCAGAAGCACCCTGATTGGTCCGAAAGCACAGTTAACACGCATGTTTCAGATGCTTGTTTTATTTGGAACAATACGGTTTTACCTGGCTTTTGGAAGGTGTTTGTTTCTGATGAAAGTATGCAGGTTGCAAAAGATAGCATAAAAGATTTTCTTAGGAATGAGACAAGGTCAGAAAGGTGCGAGGAAAGAGCGAATGCCTATTTTAAGGATTTGGTTATGCTCAAAGAGTTTTTTGATTTAGAGTATAACGGTGTGGCAAACCGTATCGGTAGCGAGTTTGATGCAGAGGAGTTGCTGTACAATATTGCCAAGCGTTGCTATGATGGAGTGATTTCCAAAGACGATGCTTTAGATGAAATGTGTGAAAAAGTCACTAATTTCAACAGGGTTTCTCATAAAATGTATCTCGATTTATTTGCTTGTATGATAGAGAATCGAAGATATACGAGAAGGGGCAACCTAGAACTTACTATCTGTATGATTCGTAATATTGGCAGAGATTACGGAAACGACAAGATGCTTAACGCTCTCAATTCGACACGCGATAATATCGTTTACTACTACGGTCAGACAGGAAACAAGTCGAATAGTATGAGAAGATCTTGTCAGCAAATTGTAGATAAAAATGGGTTTGACTTATCTTTTAGCGACGAAATCTTTGATGGAATTACTCCAAAGAAAAACAACACCGCCACTCTTGCCGATGACGATGTTGATACGATTCGTTATTGGATTTACTCACCCGGAGATAATGCATGTAAGTGGGAAGAATTCTACAAAGCAGGTATTATGGCAATTGGTTGGAGCGGTATAGGAATCCTTACTTCTTTTGATAGTAAAGACGCTATGAAGAAGAAAATGAAGGAAACCTATGGCGACCAATATAGCTATAAAAATGCCGCACATGCCACTTGGCAATTTGCCAATGAGATTAAGCCTGGCGACGTTGTTTTCGTAAAGAAAGGAATGTACAAGGTTATCGGTCGGGGTATTGTTACAGGCGATTATGAGTACCGCCCCGACCTCGAAGATGAGGAATACGAATATGGTCATGTTCGCAGTGTTGATTGGACACATAATGGTGAATGGGACCACCCCGGTCAGGCGGTTATGAAGACCTTGACCGATATTACCTCATATACAGATTATGTTGAAAAGCTCAATGCATTGTTTGCCGATGACATTGAAGATATTGAAGAAGTAGAAACCACATATCCTCCTTACGATGTAGACAAGTTCCTTGAAGAAGTTTATATGGATATGACCGATTACAATACCTTGGTTGGTCTTATCCGTAACAAAAAGAACGTTATTCTTCAAGGCGCACCGGGGGTGGGTAAAACCTTCGCCGCCAAGAGATTGGCGTACTCAATGATGGGACAAAAAGACCAAGACCGTGTAATGTTGGTTCAGTTCCATCAGAGTTATACATATGAAGATTTCATTGAAGGTTTCCGTCCTACCAGTGCCGGTAGCGGCTTTGAAATCAAGAAGGGGTCTTTCTATAACTTCTGCAAAAAAGCAGGAGAAGATTTGGAGAATGAGTATTTCTTCATTATTGATGAAATCAACCGTGGTAATTTGAGCAAGATTTTCGGTGAGCTCTTTATGCTTATTGAAAACGACAAGCGCGGTAATTCGTTGCAGTTGCTCTATTCGGATGAAAAGTTTAATGTGCCGAGCAATGTTTATATTATCGGTATGATGAATACTGCCGATAGAAGTCTTGCTATGCTCGACTATGCTCTCCGCAGAAGATTCGCGTTCTACACAATGAATCCCAGCTTTGGTTCCAAAGGATTCATTGAATATAAAACAAAACTTGCAAGCACAAAGTTTAATAACCTAATTGCCTGTGTTGAAAGTCTGAACGGTGTTATTGCCGCAGATGATTCGCTTGGTGAAGGTTTCTGCATCGGTCATAGTTACTTCTGCAACATTGAAGAAGTTACTGATGCCGTATTGTCGAATATTGTTGAATATGAACTTGTACCCTTGTTAAAGGAATACTGGTTCGATGAACCCATTAAAGTGAAAGACTGGTCAAATAATTTGAGGAGTGCAATTAAGTGATTCCGATAAAGAATATTTACTATATGCTCTCATATGCGTTTCAACTTCTTAATGAGCAAGGATATAAAAAACTTGCTACAGAGGACTTCAATAATGCCGGAGATTTATGTGCTGCCATTTTAATTCGTGGAATCACATATCAGTTGAAACGTGGTCTTGGTTGCGAGTATATATCTGAAACAGATACAATATCGGCAATCCGCGGTAAAATTGAAATTACCGAATCTATTAAAAACCAGAGTATGATTCGCAGTCAAATGGTTTGTACATACGATGAATTTTCGGTAGATTCGCCTTTAAACCAAATCATCAAATCCACCGTAATGCTTCTGCTTAAAGCGGATATATCCAAAACCCGCAAAAAAGAGCTTCGCAAACTGATGGTGTATTTCGATGATGTTTCGGTAGTTGATGTTCTCTCAATTAACTGGACAATCAATTATAACCGTAATAATCAAACTTATCGATTGCTGATTACAATCTGCTATCTGGTTGTTAAGGGATTGTTGCAATCGAAAAGCGATGGTTCTGTAAAGATGATGGACTTCTTAGATGAGCAAAGAATGTGTCGTCTATATGAAAAGTTTATCCTTGAATATTACAAAAAACACTATTCACAAATCAGAACTACCGCAGCTCAAATAGACTGGGCGCTTGATGATGGGATAGGCACTATGCTCCCCACTATGCAAAGCGATATTATGCTTTCATACAAAAAGGGTGAAATCGACAAAACCTTAATTATCGATGCAAAGTATTATGCTCATACCACACAGGTTCAGTACGACGTTCATTCTCTGCATTCAAACAATCTGTATCAGATATTCACTTATGTCAAAAATAAAGCAACCAGAGGTGGAGAAGTTGCGGGTATGCTACTCTATGCCAAGACAGATGAAGAAATATATCCTAATAACGAATATCAGATGAGTGGTAATAAAATTACCGTGCGTACGTTGGATTTAAATTGTGACTTTGAAAAAATTTCAAATCAATTAAATGCAATAGCAACTGATTTTTTACAGTAATATAAGATTGAGGTTCGTAATGATCAAAGAAGTAATACACGACCCGATATTTCTTGCGGGAAAGTCGGAGAAAGCAACAAAAGAAGATTTACAAGTTGCACAGGATCTATTGGATACACTGATTGCCAACAAGGACGGTTGTGTCGGCATGGCGGCGAATATGATTGGTGTGCGCAAGCGCATTATTGTGTTTGATAATGAAGGTACATATATGACTATGTTTAATCCTGAAATTATCAAAAAGTCAGGGCCATATGATACCGAGGAAGGCTGTCTTTCTCTGCTTGGTGGTCCCCGCAAATGCAAACGCTATCAGTCCATCAAAGTACAATGGCAAACTGCTGAATTCCAAACTCGCATCAAAACCTTTGCCGGTTGGCCCGCGCAAATCATTCAGCATGAGATAGATCATTGTAATGGCGTGTTAATATAAGAAAATTCAAATGAAAAGGAAATTCTTTATGATAGAGTACTCAGAAAACGAAAAACAGTTAAATGGCTATAATTTCATAGATTTGTTTTGTGGAATTGGGGGGTTTCATCTAGCGTTATCTTCCCTAGGTGCAAATTGTGTGTTTGCTTCAGACATTGATAAGGAAGCGTGTAAGGTTTATGAAACAAATTTCGGATTAAAACCTCACGGTGATATTACAAAAATAAAGGAAGAAAAAATACCTAAGCACGATATTCTTTGTGCGGGATTTCCTTGCCAGCCATTTAGTATTTCCGGAAATCAACAAGGCTTTGATGATGAACAGGGACGAGGAAAACTATTTTTTGATATCGTTAGAATTGCAAAGTATCACAAACCGAAGGTGTTACTGTTAGAGAATGTGAAGAATTTTGAAAAACACGATGGTGGAAAAACTATCGAAAGAGTTGAAAAAGAACTTAATGATATAGGATACACTGTGTTTTTTGATGTGCTATGCGCGTCAGATTTCGAAGTTCCGCAACAGCGCAAAAGAATATATATAGTGGCTTTTCGAGACGATTTGAATATTAATACGTTTGTGTTTCCACAGGGAACCAATAAATTCAAAGTTTTAAAGGATATTTTGATAACTAAAGCAGAAAACAAAATCAAGGGAAATTACTATATCGATAGAGCGTATACGATTAAAAACGAAACAAAGCAAAAAGAAAAAAATTTGATTCGAATTGGTGAAATAGGGCTTGGACGCCAAGGAGAACGAATTTATTCAATTTATGGGCAGTCAACAACTCTTTCTTCTCAAGGTGGTGGCCTTGGAGGAAAAACGGGGATGTACTTAATTCGGAAAAAAGTACGCAAATTATTTCCTCGAGAATGTGCACGTTTAATGGGATTTCCTGATAATTTTAAATTATCATCTAGTCAGGAACAGAATTATAAGCAATTTGGAAATAGTGTAGTTGTTGATGTTATTCAAACAATAGTGAAAGAAGTAATTAAAAAAATTGAGGGATAAATTATGGAAAATAAAGCGTCATTTAAATTGGCTTATTCAGCGTTAAAAATGTTTGGGAAGCAGCTTTATTCCAATGTCGGTGCGGCTATATCTGAATTAGTTGCCAACGGTTTTGATGCGGGCGCTAATGATGTTTATGTTGTGATTGATGCGAGAAACAAATCTGCTGCTACTGTTGAAATTTTAGACAATGGCGAAGGAATGTCTCCGGAACATATACAGAAAAATTATGTAAAAATCGGATACAATAAAAGAGAACACGAAAAAAACTCTGATACAGCTATGGGACGAAAAGGAATAGGTAAATTAGCGGCCCTTTATATGTCAAATAAGTTCATAATCGTTTCCAAGACTGAAAATAATGAGTGTTCTTCATGGGAGTTAGACGTTACAAAAATCGAAAATGATGATGATCCTCCAGACTTAGTCCAAATAGCAGATGCCGAATTACAGCAAGCACAATGCTTTGATATTTGGAATGCTCAAAAAACAGGAACTTTTATATATCTCGAAAATGTGGATTTAGGCGGGTTTGGTCAAAGAGGACTGGAGTCAATTCGAAAGAGATTATCTAATTATTTCTTGTTGGACGAACTTCAAAAGAACATCTATATTATGGTAATTCTTAATGATACAACTCCTCGTGAGTTTGTAAAGGTTGAGAAACAAATAGCGTTCAAGAATATGGTGTGCATATACGCTTCAGACACAAGTCGTTTTGAAAATCTTAAAAGTAATGTGTTTTCTATAGAGTATACCAATAAGCTTAAACAAACCAAGGAGTATGAAGAAACAACTACAATAAAAGAGTTGGAATCTGCGAAAGACAATTTTACTATTTCTGGTGAAATAGCGGTCGCAGGTGTAACAAAAAGATATGTTTTGTCGGGCTGGGTTGGAGTACATTGCACTATTGATGAGGATAAAGCTAAAAAGAATGACGACGCGTATTTCAAGAGTTCTTTTTACAACCCTAATCAGTTAAGATTATACGTGAGAAACAAATTGGCTGTTGCTAATATGCGGGAGTATCTTGGAATTAAGCAGGCGTTTGCAAACTATATCGAAGGCGAAGTTTCGTTTGATATTCTTGACGATAATGATATGCCTGACATTGCAACGGCTGGACGACAAGACTACGATACTGCAGATCCTCGCTTTTTGAAACTTTGTGAATTGTTAAAAGTTATAGGTGATAGCCTTGTGAGAAGCAGACAGGCATTAGCAGATAAACTTAAAGACGAAAGAAATGCAAGTGATATGAAGATTTCAACGGCTGCAAAGAAAAACTTTGCAGTTGGTTTTGCACAGGCGGTACACAGATTGCCTATTGCCCAAGCAGACAAAAGCGAGCTCATTAACACCACAGTAAATCAGTTGGAAGGTGAGCTAGAGGCGAAAGGACAATATACAGTATTTATTTCCCATTCTAGTCAAGATAAATTTTTATCAGATTTCTTTTATCATTATTTGGTTAAAAGAGGTTTTAATGGCGATATGAAAGATTTGGATAATTGTGAGGTTTTCTATTCAAGTGCAGGAATGGATAAAGATTCAATGAAGAGTTTGGCTAATACAATTAGAGATTTCTTAATTGCCAAAGATAACGACGTGCTGATGGTTACATCGTCTGGGTATAACGATAGTGAGTTCTGTATGTTTGAAGGTGGTGCTGTATGGGCAACAAAAGCAGACAAACACCGGTTAATTGCTATTGATTATGATACTATACCGAGTTTCTTAAAAAATGGTAGTCCAGAGATATGCTTTAGCGATACAGATAAGGATAGTTATAACTTCAGCAAACAATTATATGAAGATATCTTAGCTGTTTTGACACGAATAATGCTTCATCTCAATCAAAATAGAGTTATACGTGGCGAAAAGGAAATATCAATACCTAAAAAACCAATCTTTCCAGATAAAGTTGAGCTCAAAAGAACTGGTAAAACAATTAGGGATTATATGGATCCCCTAATTTTAGAATACTGGGATACATATGTTTTGGATCAGGTAGAAGATTATATTTATTTTAGAGCCGGAAAAAAACTTTTACAAAGAAAAATCGAGGAAACAGAAGAGGCTTTCTGGAAAGAGTATAACTCTAAAAAACTTGCTTTGGTTGAATGAGATTTCTTTTGATTTTGCTGGACTTATGAAAACCTTTGTGGTATATGTTTGTACTGCAAAGGAGGTGCTGATATGGCACGAAAAGAAAATACAATCAAAAAGAGCGGCTTTGCACCAATTGGTGTGGAGCTGCTCTTCTCTTATGAGGAGGTGCAGAAATGACAACACTTGAAGATTTATACTATGGCAACATCAGTCCGTATGAAAGGTACATTAAGCAAGGCACTCGTGTTGACAAGCTTGTAAAACTGATATGCAAAAATGAAGAAGAACTAAGCTCCGGTCTTACGGAAAAGCAAAAAGAAACCTTTGAAAAGTTCAAGGACTGCACAAGCGAGCTGTCCTGTATCACTGAGCGTGAAGCATTCAGTTCGGGATTTATCCTTGCCACTCGAATAATGACAGAAGTGATGCACGGGTTGGAAGAGGTTGAGGATATATAAATTCATAATAGGTGTTGAGCATCCTTGTGCGATATGGTATAATTAGGATATATTAAAGCAAGGAGTTACAGATATGGGAAAAGCATCTGTTAAAAAGAATAAAAATATTTATCAACTTACCAGAGAGGAATTGGGTCTTAGCCGAGCCGAAGCAACGGAATATATACCAAACGATCCGAACTTCCCCGGTATGCTGGGTGTTCCGGAATATAAGCTTGTAAAGATTGAAAACGGTACTGTGGCCGTGCAACCTGCTGACGTTGTTGCTATGGCTGAAAGATATAATAAACCGGAACTTCGCAATTATTATTGTTGCCATGAATGTGAAATCGGCAAAATTGATGCGCCCGAAGTGGCCTTTGACGGTGGTGTGCATGAGATCCTTGTAAGTATGGCAGTGGTTCTTAAAAAAGTCAATCATAACAAAATTAGACTTATGGAAATCCTTGAAGATGGCAAACTATCTGAGGACGAGCAAGAAGATTTTGATAGAATTTACGAGGAACTTGAACAGGTTTCTATGACAGTTGAGGCACTACAACTTTGGTGTGAAAAGATGAAAATCAAGACAAAAGAAAAGTAAGGAAATACATATCTGAGCAGCGTTTCGTTAAAAGCGAAGTGCTGTTTTTATTTTGCTGAATTAGTATAAATAATACCCTTTATTTTGCCAACATCATTATTTCGGGTTCGTTCGAATTAAGGTATTATTATCATGTAAACAGTAAGCGCACAAACATTGGTGGTTAGGTTATGACTGCAAAACAACGTATTTTAGCACTAAGGTTTTTAGAAAAGCAAAAAAGAAATCCCAGTCTTGCTAAAAAGATGGGCGTGGAAATCAAAATAAAAGAAAGGAGATAACAATGCAGTTCAAATAGTAAAATTTGTTGATTAAGGGGGATTCTTTACTCAATTTGATTGGGTTAGGGTGCGCATTTGCGCGCAGGTATGATTTGAAAATTAAGGAGTAGTATTATGGCAATTACAAAAGAGGAAAAAGCTTTATTAAATAAGTTGGCTAAAGGTGCATTAGATGGCGTTGTTGGAGATAGCTTATCAACGACTGGAGGTTCTACCATTTGGAAATCAATTAAAAATGGAGTTCCTGCTATGTTTAAACAGGGGCCTGGTGGCAAATATTTTGATGGTAAGGAAAATGTGCGATACGATGGGGTATTACATACATTACAAGAGTGGATATCTGATGAACAAAA
Organism: Eubacteriales bacterium; assembly: GCA_045544255.1. Taxonomy (GTDB): domain Bacteria; phylum Bacillota; class Clostridia; order Oscillospirales; family QAKW01; genus QAKW01. The sequence goes on from JAZPYP010000068.1 coordinate 14,287, forward strand.
GCTGGAATTTCTCCGTAAATTCGGTTGGTTGATGAGAGATGAGGCGGTTAAACTCTATAGTGCTAAATTTAAGCCCTCAAAATAAAAAAAGGAGAAAGTAATATGAAGCAATTTTTATATCTTGATAATGATATTGTTAATTCAATAATAGCACAAAACGAAAAAGGTCTTATTCAATCATTATCAAGTGAACAAGAATCAAACGAATCAGAATCGGACGTTGCACATGGAAACGTTGGTGTTAGAGGAGGCATAGGAGGCTCGTTATTTAAGTTGGCTAAAGCAGAGGCAGACTTGTCGTCAAACCTTGGATACGAAGAGTCGGCTAGTACTTTCTACGCCTCAAAAGAATTGGTTTCGAAAACTTTACATGATGCTGCTTTTGACATGGCGTATAAATACATAACGCCGGTTTCATGTCCAAACGGAGATAGAAATAATGATGACTATGGTAATTATATAGAAATTACTCGCGTATTTGATTTTATTGATTTAGATTACCTCGAAAAGTTGTTTGCAAAAGGTGGGTTTATAGAGTATCTCAAAAAGACAGAAAAAGAAAAAATAGAGGCATTAGGCGAAGAGGCTAAATCAAAACTTAATAGAGAACAACTTAGAGCAAAAAGCTCGCAAATAAGAACTCTAATAAAAGAAAACATTGCTCAAAATAGCAAACAATATGATGATGTTAGAGATATTATAATTGCCTTTAGGCAGCTGATCCCGTATAGCAAGATGTTAATATCAAATGATGGATATCTTGTCCCACTAGATGATAACTATTTTAGAATTAATCCAGCAAGTATGGGATTTAAGTATGGCGGTGAGATCACTTGTGTTGGTATGATAACAAATATTATAGGAGAAGACACAAACCCATGTGATGATAAAAATATCTTTGCAACACTTCAGTTTTCCGTAAATGAAGCGCTACGAGCAATCTTACCGACTAAAGAAACGAATCTGTGTGTGCTTCATCCTATCGCGGTTTTCTACAACAAATAGAATTTATAGTGGACATGAATCCGAACCTGAGACCACAAGGGCGGGGAGGATTTGAGCACGGTGGAATGCGGGTTTGAGGGGGGTAAAATGGGTGGTTTTTGAACTGTAAGTGGTCAGATAGTCCGTATGAGATTTTGGCAAGCTTGAAAATTAGAATATGGGGTGCGGGGAAGATTTCAATGGAAATTGGATCTGAATTATGCTCGAAAATCGCTCGAACCTATAAAATTATGTTTGTGGTCGAACCTGCAATCTATTTGTCAGTTTGGGGTGATCATCGGTAGTGAAAATCGAGCGATTTTAGGGCAAAAATAAGTGGTCAAATAGTTGGTCAAAATTTTCCGGTTTTCGTGAAAGTGGCGGTAAAGCTCTAAAAATAGCAATAAAAATGACCGAAAGTGGAGGATAAACCTTCATTTTCGGTCATTTTTATGGTCGGAGTGACAGGGCTCGAACCTGCGGCATCGACATCCCAAATGTCGCGCGCTACCAACTGCGCCACACCCCGAAATGTGTGTATAAGTGGTCAAAAAGTGACCTTTTCCATAAGTGGTCAAATAGTTGGTCAAAATGATTTTTTGACCGGTAAAAAGTGTGAAAAACCCAGTGTTTATGCGGGTTTGCGAGGATAGGGCTAAAAATCAGCCACATGCTCCCAAATGTCGCGCGCTCCCAACTGCGCCACACCCCGATTTTTATTCAATTTTTCTTCTTTTTGCGTGGAAGTGGGACAAACTGTGGTCAAACTCAAAAACCACGCGATTTTGAGTTTTCTTAAATCCCCAAAAGTCCGCACCGTTAAAGGCTTTTCGGGACTTTTGCTATTTTGCGGCATTTCGTGCTAGGCACGCTCCCAAAGCAAGCGCGCTACCAATTGCGCCACACCTCGATCGGCTTGTTTATTATAGCAGAGGGGGAGAGGTTTGTCAATGAGGGAAACGGAGAGTTTTTTCGGTTGGAAAAAACGTTAAAAATTGAGGGGGGATAAAGGGTTTAATAGTAAAAGCGGCGAGAAAAGAGGGAGAGGAAACAGTAAGAAAATATAAATAGTCGATAAGAAAAAGGATTGACAGTGGGGAGAAGGATAATATAAAATTTAATTAGCACATACTCGAATTTTTTTGAAGGAGTGTATAACAAAAGATGATGAAGAGAGTTTTAAGCTGGGCATTGACCGCTATATTGCTGGTTTCTTGCTGCGCGACGATGGTTTTTCCTGCGGTTGCTGCAGAAAATCCGCTGGTCAATCTTTATAATGATGCCACCGACGGATATGCCGCACGGGCGGATAATCGCCCCAACGAGGTAACCAAAGGGAACCCCACCCCTCACCTTGTGGCGAGCACAGAATACATTACCACCGAGCCGATCTCGGTTTCGGGCGGCGATACCCTTTATTTCGGCCCTGCCAATGCAGGGCAAGGCTATCAGGCCTTTTTCTATCCCGCAAGCGGCACACCTTCCCAGATCGGCGGCGGAAGCTGCACCAAGGTTTTTGCCTTTGACGGCACTCTCGCTACTTCCTCTTCTGCGAGCGCATCCAATAAGGAGGTTGTGGTCTATGCCTATACTGCGCCTTCCGCAGGGCAGGTGCGGATCACCTTCCCTCAGGAATATCATGAATTTTTCATGGTAACTAAAAATCAGCCCATTACTTCCGAGAGTTTTTATGCTTATTTTGACAGCAAAGAGAACGCTAACCTTTGGAATCGCTTTTTGGATCTCAAGAAGCTTTTAAATACCGATGGCACTGTTGGCACCAATACCAACCATTATGCCACCCATTATATCCCTGTGAAGGCGGGCGATACCATCACCTTTGGCCCTCATAAGGATACGATGTATGTGGGAGCGGTTGGATATGATGCCGAGAAGGTTGGGGTAACCGGCCATCTCTATACCGGCTCGGTGAGCGGAATGCCTATCTCTGCAGGGATGAGCAAGATCGCCGCCTTTACCGATGAAAATCTCCCCAAGGGCCTCACTCAAGGGCAATCCTACGGGATCTATTCCTATACGGTGCCCGAGGGAGTTGCTTTTGTGCGGGTAACTCTTTATAAAGAGGTTTCTCCCTATTTTATGGTTCAGAAGAACAATGTTTTTGATATTAAAGGCTATTGGGATCTGATGGGCGGCGACATGGAAAGCTCCTATTTCGGCGCCGATTCCTTCTGGGTGGGCGATTCCATTGGCGAATCCGCCAATGATCTTAAAACCCATGGTCTGGATGGCTGGGCCGGGCGTGTAAGCAAAGCTTTGAATATGAATTGGGTTAATAATAGTAAAGGCGGCTGGAGCCTCTCTACCGGCCGGTTGAATACCCAATACAGCCGTATTGTTGGGCGCCTTTTCGACGGGCTCGCCACCGAGCCGAAAAACGGCTACGATCTGGTGATGCTTCATGGCGGCACCAACGATGCCTGGTCGCCGGTGCCTGTTGGCTCAATGACGGATTCCTTCTATCCTGCGGATTTTAATATAAATACCTATGCAGGGGGCTTGGAAGAGCTTTTCTACTATGCCACTACTCTTTACGGCGATACTGCCGAGATCAATTATATTCTCAATTTCAAGATGACCGGCCGAACCAATGCCAACGATGTCCATCAGATGGATAATCATTATGCCATGGCCCTGCAGATCTGCGAAAAATGGGGCGTTACCCCCATCGATCTTTATCACGACGATGCGGTTACCGCAGCTTTTTCGCCTAGAACCATGAAATGCACCAGCGATTTTGTCCATCCCGGCTATCGGGGCTATGATGTGTTGACCCCCTTCATTACCGATAAGCTGCTGGATGCTTCTACCGGCAATACTTGGGATGCAGATTCCGATACGGTGATCGGCAAGATCAATGCAGGCCTGCGGGCAGGGATCGCGGCAGACACCCACTTTACCGCCGATTCCAAGGCGACTGTTGCCGCCGCTGCCAATAGTGGCACCAATCGGGAGAAGCTGAATGCAGCTCTTGCTGCTGCTCCTTCCCTTCAGCAAAAGACTGAAAATCGCATCTCCATCAATGATCTGACCAAGTATCAGTTTATGGATCCCAAGGAATTTACCGTTTCCAACGGGAAGGATATGAACGTTTTGGGCCATTATGTGAATAATATCGGCTATGTGGATGAAGATGTAACCATCTATCAGACCAATGATATTGATATGGCAAGCTACAGCGGCTTTTCCGTCGGTGCGGCAAAATATCCCTTTAAGGCCACCTTTGATGGGCAGGGCTATCAGCTCAAAAATTGGCGCCGCTCCTCTACCGATAACCTGATGATGGCCCTCTTCCCCTATATCAGCGGCGCTACCGTTAAGAATGTTACCTTGAAAAACGCCGATTGCACCGGTGCCGGCTGGGCAAGCCTTTTGGCAGGCGCCGCCATGGGCGCCGATAACCGGATTCTTAATTGCCATGTGGTGGATAGTGCCCTTTCCAAGGAGACCGGCAACGGCATGAGCGCGATCCTGCTGCAGGCCAATGATCGGGGCGCAAACTCTCAGGATGCCTTCCTGATCAAGGATTGCACCGTCAGTGGCTGCACCTTCAATGTGAATACTGCGGCAGGCGGTTCTGCCACCAATATGGGCTGGATCTCCTCTCGGGTATTTACCGCGAATCAGGTGATTGAAAATTGCTATGTCTATAATAATACCGTAAATGTTAAAAATGCTATCACCGTAAGCGCTGTTGGCGGCATGGTCAGCGAGGGCAAGAACGGAAAGATCATCAATAGCGGCGTTTATAATAATAAGATCAATAATGCAGGCGGCGCGACCATTGATGCTTCCATGAATTCCGCTTTGGTGGGCTATGTGATGAACGGCAGCACCTTCACCTTAAGCGGCTGCTATTCCGATAGCGCTCTGCCTTTGGCAGGGGCGCCCGGTGCCACCAATGCCACCAACTGCTATTCCGTTGGGGCAGGTACCACTACTTTGGAAGAAATCAAGAGTGGTATTTTGGCAGCTACTCTTGCCGAGAAAACCGAAGCCTCCTGGGGGATGAAGGAGATCGCCGAAGGCCTTTCCATCCCTATGGTTGGCGAGGATCTGGAGCAGGTATTGAAGATTCAGATCGGCTCGATGGTTTTCTATACCGATACCGAGGGCAAGATCAATCTTGGCGATCGGGCCGAAGCCCTTGCAGGCAAGATCTGGAAGCTGGGCAATGAGACCATGCTGACTGCCGATCTTGCAAATCGCACCTATAAGGCTGCCGAGGCCTGGAGCGAGACTGCTTATCTCTATGGCGATTGCATGGGCGGCAATACCCTTGATACTGCTGATGCGGTAGCGCTGATGCGTGCCCTTTTGGGCGATATCAGAGAGGGCTATCAGGCTGATCGCGCCGATGTGAACTGCGATGGTCAGGTTTCTTTGGCCGACGTTGTTCGCCTTCTGCGTTATATCGCTGCAGGCAGAAGCGTATAAGCATCCTTTCGGATGCGGTGAAATCCTTTCCCTTGCGGGAAAGAGTGAAATTGCCCTCATCGGGCAGTGAAATTTTTGCTAAAACAAAAATGAAATTGATGCTTTGCATCAGTGAAGGAAAAACGGAACTTGGAAATCCAAGTTCCGTTTTTTATAGAAAGAAATTGCTTAAAGATAAAAATTAGTTGTTCGGATTTGTGAAAAAGGTGAAAAAGAGTTGACAGAAGATGGAAAAATGGTGTATATTTTAACTGTAATTCTATTTAAAGGAGTGTAACAGCTATGTCCAAGAAAATTTTGAGCATGCTGCTGGCAGTTGTGATGGTTCTTTCAAGCCTTGCCATCATCGCAGTTCCCGCAGCAGCCGCAACCGATCTGGTTAATCTTTATAACGATGTAACCGATGGTTATACTGCCCGCGCTGAATTGCAGCACGATCAGTTTTATGGCAGTATCAATCGCCCCTATTTGGTGGGTGATGTTACCTATGTAACCACCGAGCCCATCACAGTTGCGCAAGGGGATACTCTTTATTTTGGTCCTGCCAATGCAGGCCAGGGGTATCAGCTTTGCTTTTATCCCACCAGCGGCTCCAATGTGAAGGTTAGCGGTGCAAACTGCACCAAGCTTTTCGCTTTCGAAAGCCCCCTTTGCACCGTTTCCAGCGCCACCGCTTCCAATAAAGAGGTGGTAATGTATTCCTATACCGCTCCCTCTTCAGGCCAGGTGCGGATCACCCTCCCTCAGGAATATCATGCATCCATCCTGGTAACCAAGAATCAGCCTGTTACCTATGATAGCTATCATGCTTACTTTGATAATCAGGAAGGCAGAAATCTTTGGAATCAGTTTATTGATCTGAAGAATCTGGTTAATGCCGACGGTACGATCAATACCGGGAATGCAAACCATTATGCTACCCATTATATCGCAGTAGAAGAAGGCGATACCATTACTTGGGGTCCTCATCAGGACAGCATGTATTACGGTGCAGTTGGCTATAATGCCGAGAAGGTCGGTGTAACCGGCTCTATCGACGTTGGTTCTCAAAATAAACCTGCTAATGCCAACATCAAGAAGGTTGCTGCCTTTACCGATGATAATAATCCTGTTGCTCTGGATGATAATCAGGATTATAGTATCTATACTTATACTGTTCCCGCCGGAGTATCTTATGTAAGAGTTTTGCTCCGCAAGGAAGTTCCCGCTTATTTCCAGGTGCAGAAGAATAATGAATTTGATGTTGCCGGCTATTGGGATCTGATGGGCGGCGATATGGAGAGCCCCTATTTCGGTAAGAACTCTGTTTGGTTCGGCGATTCCATCTGCCAGGCCACTCAGGATTCCGTTATCAACGGTGTTTGGTATGGTGGCTTCGTTGGCCGTACCAGCAAGGCCCTCAATATGAACTATGATCATAACGGCGAGAGCGGCTGGTCTCTTTCCACCGCCCGCCCCGGCAGAATCGTAAACCGCCTGATCGCTGCTCAGGAGGATGAACCCACCGGCGGCTTCGATGTGGTAATGCTCCACGGCGGTACCAACGATGCTTGGCAGTCGATGCCCGTTGGTAATCTGAATGCTTCTTATAATCCTGCCGATTTCAATATCAATACCTATGGCGGCGCTTTGGAAGAACTCTTCTATTATGCCACCACCCTCTACGGCGATACTGCCGAAATCAACTATATCCTCAATTACCAGCAACCTTTGAAGGAGTCAGGTCAGGTTTCCCGAATGGATGCCCACTATGCTCTGGCTTTGCGGATCTGCGAGAAATGGGGCGTAACTCCCATCGATCTTTATCATGATGAGGCTGTTCGCGAGGCTTGCGAGCTGGAGACCATCAAGATCTATCAGGATTATTGCCATGCAGGCGCCCGCGGCTATGATATTATCACTCCCTTTATCGTGGATAAAATGCTGGCTGCTACCACCGGCAATACCTGGCTGGAGGATAACGGCATCGTTGCCGGCAAGATTGTAGACAGCATGAAGAATACTGTTGCAAACAGCGCTTATTTCACCGCCGATTCCAAGGCTGCCTTTGCTGCTGCCGTTACCGGCGCCAATAACGCTGAAAAGCTGGCTGCCGCTCTTTCTGCCGCTCCCGCTTTGGAGCAGGTTGAGGGCAACTATATCCCCGTATTTGATATGACCAAATATGCTTTTGCTCAGCAGAAGGATTATGCTGTGAAGTCGGTTCAGGATCTGGTATGGCTCTCCTGCTATAATAACCAGAGAGGTAATAGCAACGGCAAGACCGTATTCGCTAATCTGCCCGGTTATATTCCTGCCGATTGGACCATCCATCAGACTGCTGATGTTGATATGAACAGCGGTTCTTATAACGGATATTATACCGCTATCGAGATCGGTAAGAGCAATCCCTTCGATGCTGTTTACGATGGCCATGGCCATAAGATCATCAATTGGAAGGACGGTACTGCTGCTACCGATGCAGGCGGCAGTTGCGCCACTGCTATCTTCCATAGCCTGAAGGATACCACCCTGAAGAATCTGACCATTGATAAGGCAGAAACCTATAGCAGCGGTTGGGATGCTTTGCTGGTTGGCCGCGCGCAGGGCGATGTGGTGATCGAAAACTGCCATGTAACCAATAGTAAGATGACCAAGAAGGGCGGCAACGGTATGGCTGCCATTCTGGTTCAGCCTATGGATACCAATACCACCTCTGCCGATAAATATCTGGTTAAGAATTGCACTGTCAGCAATACCGAATTTGTGGTGGATACCACCGCGACCGTGGGTAATTTCGGATTTCTCGTATCCCGCGCGGTTACCGATAATCATAAGATCGAGAACTGCTATTCTTATAACAACACCATGACTCTCGTTTCTAATTCCGCTGTTGTTGCAGCAGGCGGCATCTTGGGCGAGGCTTATCGCGGTCAGGTTAAGAACTGCGGTACTTATAATAACACCTTTAATGCAGGCACCGGCACTATGACTGATGATATTTCTTCCATCGTAGGTCGCGTTGCCGCAGGCAACACTCTTACCATTAGCGGAAGCTACAGCGATGATGCGACCCGTCCCTTGACGGATGGCGACGGTACCACCAATGCTACCAACTGCTATGTTGTTGGAGCAGAAGGGTTGATTGCTGAGTATATCACCAATGGTATGCTGGCGGCTGACCTGAGAATGAAGACCGGCGCTGATTGGGGCATGAAGGCAATCAACGAGACTACTGCTATTCCCATGATCGCAGAAGGCGCTGCTCCTGTTCATCTCATTGAGATCGAGGATGCAGGTGTCTTTGCTACCGACTATAAGACCGGCAAGCTGATGATCAGCGAGAATCTTCCCGAAGGAATCTGGAAATATCAGGATCAGACCATGCTCGCTGCCGATCTTCAGGAGCGCGTGTTCACCAAGGATGAAAAGTGGACTGTTGCCGAGTATCTGCTGGGCGACTGCATGGGCGGCGATTCTTTGGATACCGCTGATGCTGTTGCATTGATGCGGGCCCTTTTGGGCGATGTTACCGAAGGCTATCAGGCCGATCGCGCCGATGTGAACTGCGATGGTCAGGTTTCTTTGGCCGACGTTGTTCGCCTCCTGCGTTATATCGCCGCAGGCAGAAGCGTATAAGCATCCTTTCGGATGCGGTGAAATTCTTTCCCTTGCGGGAAAGAGTGAAATTGCCCTCATCGGGCAGTGAAATTTTTGCTAAAGCAAAAATGAAATTGATGCTTCGCATCAGTGAAGGAAAAACGGAACTTGGAATTTCCAAGTTCCGTTTTTTGATTTTAAGTAAAAAATTCTTTTCTCAGCTTGATTTATTATGAGATTGTTGCTTTCGGTATGCGGAAGGGGAGATGCCAAAGGCAGATTTAAAGGCGCGATAGAATTGGGAAGGTGTGTTGAATCCGCATTCATAGCCGATATCAATAATGGATGGGTTATTTTGCGCCAAAAGCTGCTTGGCGTAGGAAAGGCGGAGCGTTGTCAAATATTGCTTAAAGGAAATACCGACCTGCGCATGAAACAACCGCGAAAAATAAGAGGGAGTCAGGTTATATTTCTTTGCAAAAAAATCAAGGGAGAATTCTGCTGTGGGATCGCAGAGCATGGCGGAGATGCTTTCCCCGATGATGGGGCTGATATCGCGGTTTTGGCCGCTTACGGTATCTGCTATATCTAAAATTTGCAATAAGATGCAGTTGAATAAATGCTTTACATAGATTTCCCGAAAGATTTTTTGCGAGTATTCCATTTGGTAGAGCTCATTTAGCTTTTCGCAAAGCCCTTTTGGAACATCCTTAGCTACAAACGGACCGTTTGTAAGCGTATTTACAATCGTTGAATCTGCAATCTGCTCATCAAATCCGATAATAAGAGAATAGTTTCCTTCCCGCTCGGTCGTTTCAATTTTATGAAAATCCTTTGGAGTCAGCAAAAAGAGGCAGCGGTCTGTCAGCTCATATTTCTCCCCGTTGAGCTCGCAATAACCTGCGCAGTTATGATAATAGATGATCTCATAATAATTGTGCCAGTGCTTTTTATACCACAATTCATCTGTTTTTTTCTGGATATGAATGGATTTTCCTTTAAGCATATCCCGCTCGAATTTATAAATTGCTCCGTTCATTTTATCGCCTCCTTTCTAATTCTAATATAAGAGTGCGAAAAATGCAATGTTATTTCGATATAATGACAAGAAAAACAAGAAAAATAATGCTATATTAGGATTAGGAAAATAGGAGGGGAATCGGGATGAAAGATGAATTTTTATATGGTTCTGTTATGAAAGTGACGCGAGAAGATACCGCCACTGATATTGAGCGACATTTTCAAAGGATGATGGATGCAGGGCTGGATACAGTTGTGATCTGGCCGTCGGCTTTTTGGTGGGAGGAGAAAAAAGAGGGATATCCTTTTAATACGGGGTGCAAGATTTTAGAGATCGCTGAGCGGATCGGAATCAAGGTTATTATGGAGCTTGCGGGCCAGCTTCCCATGATGGAATATATTCCTGATTTTCAAATGAAGGATGAATATTATTGCCTCGATGAGCAAGGCCATAAGCGAATCAAGCATACCAGCTTCGAATGGCTCAATTATTTTCATCCGGAAGTGGATCGATTGATCTGCGATCATTTTGCAAAAACCGCGAAAGCTTATAAAAATTATCCGGCGCTGATTGCCTACGATGTCTTTAACGAGACCGCCTTTAATTCTTATGATCCTTTTACTATGGAGCAATTTCGCCGATGGTTGATTGAAAAATATCAAACGATTGAAAAATTAAACGCGGTCTGGGAGCATAGCTATACCGATTTTTCGCAGATTGGATTTGCACCGTGGATGTGGATGAGCATCATGCCTGCTGCAGATTGGAATGCCTTTCGCAGAGAATCGGTGGGAATCTTCCTCAAAAGATGGTGCGAAGCGATTCGTGCGCAAGATCCCGATCATCCGTTGATTGCCGATAATATCGGCTCTATGCTGATCAATAAAGGCTCCTATGAGCGCCCGCAGGATGATTTTTCTCTTGCCGAAGCGGTGGACGAGATCGGAATGTCTTTTTATCCAAAGCAAGTAACCGGCACGCAAGCGCCTGCGATCAGATGGCAGGTATTTGATGCCTTTTATGCTGCTTCCAAGCGGCGCGGCTTCTATATCAGCGAGATGCAGACCCATATTCAAGCCCTCTTTAATCCCGCAACCTGCGTGCGCCCTTATGAACTGAAGCAATGGTGCTTTGAATCGATTGCCGCAGGGGCAAAGGGGCTGATTTATTGGATGTGGCGCCCCTTTACCAAGGGGTTGCAAACCGCAGGTCGCGGTTTGATCGATTATAAAGAGAGAAGCACTCCTCGATTGGACTTTGCCAAAGAGCTTTCTGCAACCATCGCTGAAATGGGAGCGGTAAAACCGCTTCGAAGCAAAGTCGGCATTTTATTTGATCCGCTCTGCCTTGATTTTCAAAAGCTTTATACCCGCTGCTATAATGTGGATCAAAATATCTATCTTGAATCCATCGGCGGCGCTTATGGTGCCATCCTTAAGGCAGGGGCGCGGGCCGATATTGTTGCGCTCGATGAAATCAAATCCTATAAGGCTTTGATCCTTACCAATCATATTGTGATCGGAAAATCGACTGCCGATGCTTTGCGTGCTTTTGCCGAAGAGGGCGGGATCATCCTATGCGACGGAAGAATTGGGTTTGTGGACGAGGAATCGATGCTTTCTGCCAACCTTCCCGGCGGGGCATTCAATGATTGCATGGGACTTGAGTTTTTGGATACTGATTATGAAGCAATGGAATTTACCATGGAGGGGAAAACCTATCAAGGATTTTTCGGCAAAGAGGTTGCAGAGATCACCGATGGGAAAGCCAAAGCAATGTTTAATGATGGCGCTCCCGCCATTGTAGAAAAGCGGGTCGGGAAAGGCGCTGTTATAACCATCAATACCCACCTTTGGTATTCCTTCGGCAAGGGTGATGATACCGCCGAAAAGCTTGCCACGCGATGGGTTAAGGAGTATGAACTTGCTGATATCCGAATTTCTTCTCCCCTTGCCGTTCGCTTGGCAGAAAATGAAGAAGCGCGCTTTGCATTTGTATTCAATTATACCGAAAGGGAAGTTTCCGGATCTATTTCGGGAAGCGGCTTTGAAGGGGAGATTACGGTAGCGGCGCAGGATGTGGAGATCTTAAAGGTGAAAAAAGGATGAAAATGCCATTGTTGCAAACGGAAACAAGAGTCCGTCGCACCTATCGGGGCGGCAAGGCGCTGGACGCATTTTTGGGTAAAGAGAGCGGTGCCGATGGATTTTATCCCGAGGATTGGATCTCTTCCTTTACTGAAGCAAAAAATAAAGATTATATTCCTATGGAGGGTATCTCTCATGTTTTGGCAGAGGGAAAAAGAATACCCATAACCGATGCGGTTTCTTCCGAGGATTTCGGACCGGGGAGAGAAGAGAGCGGGGTTTTGGTCAAACTGCTGGATGCAGGTGAGCGGCTTGGCATTCAAGTACATCCGACTCCCGCCTTTTCTCTGGCTCATTTCGGCTGCCCCCATGGGAAAACCGAATGCTGGCATATTCTGCAGGCGGAAAAGGATGCGGCGGTCTATCTCGGTTTTAAAGAGGGAATCACAAGAGCGGAATGGAAGCGCCTTTATGAAGCGCAGGATATTGAGGGGATGTTGAACTGCCTGCATCGCTTATCTGTTGCGGCGGGAGATACTGTTTTGGTAACGGCAGGAACCCCTCATGCCATCGGAAAAGGCTGCTTCCTTTTGGAGATCCAAGAGCCTACCGATTATACCATGCGGGTTGAAAAAATTACCGTTGCAGGCGAGGCGCTGACCCCGATGCAGATTCATTATGGTGCGGGAGATGAGGCTTTGCTCGATTGCTTTATTTATGAGGGGTTGAGCGAGCGGGAAGCAAAGGATCGACATTTTCTTTCCCTCAAAAAAGGGGAGGCGGATTTTGCTCCGCATATGATGGTTACTTATGATGATACCTCTTGCTTTGCCTTGGGCATTCTTTCGGCAGGGGAGCGCCTTTGCCCGAAAAGCTTTGTTACCCTTGTTTTCACCAAAGGCGGTCGAATCCGCATCGGAGAGGTTTTGATGGAGGTGGCGCGGGGCGATAAGATCTTTGCGCCCTACGGCAGCGGAGAAATTTGCGCCTTGGATGCCAAAGCGATCGTTTGCTTTCCACCGAAAATTTGAAAGGGATTTTATAATGCTAAAGACCAGAAAAGAACTTTATGATCTTGCGAAAGATTATTATATTCGCCTCATGGAGCGAACAGCAAAACGCTATGAAACAAATGAGGTTTATTTAACGGTTGATCATGTCGGTTATGAATGCACCCGCATTGAAGAATTATTCCGCCCGCTTTGGGGCATTGCTCCCTTTTTAAAAGATGATAATTTTTCTATTGCAGTAGGCGATAGAAAGATGAAGGTTGCCGATTTTATTACCAAAGTGATCATCGAAGGTACCGATGAGAAAAGCGAGCGGCGGCTGGATAAAAATGTAAGCGAGGATAATAGGATCGGATTTGCCAATCAATGCGTAACGGAGATTGCGGCATATCTGGTGGCGGTGCATTTTGCAAAAGATACTCTTTGGGCGCCTCTTGCAAAAGAGCAAAAAGAAAAAATCGCAAAATGGATCCTGCATTATTCCATGGTTGCGATTAAAGATTCATGGCCCAATAACCATTATTGGTATCCTGTATTCTGCATTGAGATCTTAAAGCAACTTGGGTTTGCCGATCCCGCAAGCGATGCTTATATGGAAAAAGCCTACCGCGAGTTGGAAGCGATGTATGTGGGGAATGGGTGGTATTGCGATGGAAAGCAGTTTGGCCGATTCGATTTTTATGAAGCATGGGCGCATCAGGCCTATACCCTGCTCTGGACGCTGATTGCCGATAAAAATGCGAAAGGATATCAGGAAAAATGCGCGCAATATAAGGCGAGAACTTCTGAATATCTGAAGCTTTATAGCTATTATTTTGATGTGGATGGCGGGATGTGTGCCTATGGGCGCTCGCTGAGCTATCGTTTTGCGGCGGTCAGTGTTTTCGGATTGGCAGCTCTTGCAGGTTGCGAAATGGATTTAGGGCTTGCCAAAAGCATTATTTTGCGCAATATCCATTATTTCTTTGAAAAATCGCTGCCTTCCCCTGATGGGATCTTCGGTTGCGGATACCTATATGAGAGCGCTCGCTTTGCGGAAAACTATGCTTCCGATGGGGCAAATACTTGCTATACCGAAGGTTTTATGTGTCTTCTCGCGGAGGAAAGCCATCCCCTTTGGCGCGTTGAAGCCGCGCCGCTTTTGATCGAAAGGGGAGAGTATCTTATGGATTGCCCTGTTGAAAACCTTGGGTTTTTGGTGCAGGGAGAGCGGGAGTATGGCGGAGTAACGCTTTTTAATAACTCGATCCATTATTTCCAAGGTCAAAACAGTGCTTTCAACGATATGGCATCCTATTATAGTAAGTTTTGCTATAATTCCAGAGCAGGCTTTGCCATTTCAACGCGCGATAAACCGAGCTTTGATAATATGATCTCTCTTGCCACCGAAGATCTTTCCATGACCTCGCTGCGCACTAAAATCTTCCCCGTATATACGGATAAATCTCTTTTGGTTTCCTATCATTTCCCATTTGCAAATGATCTGCAAACCAAGATCATCAGTTATTTGGTGCCGCTTTCCAAGGGGTATCATGTGCGGATCCATAAGGTGATCCTCTCTCAGCCCTATATCATTCGGGAGGGAGGCTTTTGCATCGGCATGACAGATGATGCCCGCATTTTTGCGGATGGCGCTCTTACCTATCAAAATGCCATCAGCAAAATTGAGGTAAGCGGCAATGTGGAAACCTTTTATAGTCTGGAACGCATCCATCCCGGAATGCATAATCTGCGGCCCCTTGCCTTCTATCCTTGCTGGACGACAAAGACTCCCGTTCAAGCGGGAGAATATCTCTTTGTTACCACGCTTCTTTTTACAGATCACAAAACAGCAGATGAGAAGCCGATCGTTCAGACAGACGGCGGGATTGTTACCATCTCTTTTGATGGAGAGATGCGTAGGGTGGATTTTGGAAAAGAATATCCTTTTAAAAAATGAACGGCGAAGCCCGTTCATTTTTTATTGAAAATAATATTGCATTCTGCATAGATTTCATATATAATTAAACTGATATACTATTATAATTAGGAGCGATGAGCAAAATGCGCGTTGTTGTCAAGGTGGGAACTTCTACTCTCACTCATTCAACAGGTCATCTGAATATCCGCCATATCGAGAGCCTTTGCAAGGTGCTTTCCGATCTGAAAAATGCAGGGCACGAGATCATCCTGGTCTCTTCCGGCGCCATTGGGATGGGGGTTGGCAAGCTTTCGCTGAAAGAGCGCCCCACCGATATGCCCACCAAGCAGGCGGCCGCGGCAGTGGGGCAATGCGAGCTGATGTACACCTATGATCGGCTTTTTTCGGAATATAACCATACCGTTGCCCAGATTTTGCTGACGGCGGAGGACCTCAACCATACCGATCGCTATGAGAATTTCCGCAATACCCTCCATCGGCTTTTGGAGCTGGAGGCGCTGCCTATTATTAATGAAAACGATACTGTTTCCACCGCCGAGATCACCCTTGGGGATAACGATAGCCTTGGAGCGCTGGTCTCTATCGTTGCGGAAGCGGAGCTGCTGATTTTGCTGACCGATATCGATGGTCTTTATACCGCCGATCCCCGCAAGGATCCCGATGCAAAGCGGATCCCGATGGTAGAGAAAATTACCGATGAGATTCTGGCTCTTGCAGGGGGGAAGGGCTCGGCCCTCGGCACCGGCGGCATGAGCACCAAGCTTTCTGCGGCCAAGCGCTGCAGCGAGAAGGGGATCAGCACTGTGATCGCCAACGGAGCAGATCCCGCGATCCTTTATGATATTTTTGAAGGAAAATCTGTCGGGACTCTGATTCGGGGAGAAGGATAATGAAAACGCAAGAAATTATAAAGGCTGCAAAAAGAGCCAAAGCCCATGTGGCGGCGCTGAATGCAGAAGATAAAAACCGCGCCCTTGCCGCCATGGCCGATGCGCTGGAGCAAAATGCCGAGGCGATCCTTTCGGCCAATGAGCAGGATCTTTTGAAATACGGCGATACCATGACGATTGTGATGCAGGATCGGCTGCGCCTGAATAGGGAGCGGATCCAAGGCATTGCCGAGGCGATTCGGGAAGTAATTGCCCTGCCCGATCCTGTGGGCGAGATTTTGGAGCGGGTGGAGCGGCCCAATGGGCTGGTGATTGAAAAAACAGCAGTGCCCATGGGGGTGGCGGCTATTATTTATGAAAGCCGCCCCAATGTTACCGCCGATGCGGCGGCGCTTGCTTTTAAGAGCGGCAACGCTTGCATTCTTCGGAGCGGCAAAGAGGCTTGGAAGAGCGCAGATGCCATTGTGAAGGCTTTGCAAAAGGGCCTTGAGCAAGAGGGCTTTGATCCCGATGCTATTTTGCTGGTTGAGGATACAACCAGAGAAAGCGCCAAAGAGCTGATGGAAGCGGTAGGCTATGTGGATCTTTTGATCCCGCGGGGCGGCCCCGGCTTGATCAATGCCTGCCTTGCAGGCGCAAAGGTGCCGGTGATCCAAACGGGAACGGGCATCTGCCATATCTTTGTTGATGAAACTGCCGATTTTGAGCAGGCCCTCTCGATTATTGAAAATGCCAAAACCAGCCGCCCTTCGGTCTGCAATGCGGCGGAAGTTTGCTTGGTTCATGAGAGCATTGCAGAGGAATTTCTGCCTCGCTTGAAGGATCGACTTGCTCGGGTAGAATTTCGGTGCGATGAGAAGGCGCAGAAAATTATGAATGCCACTCCTGCGGGAGCGCAGGATTTTGATACGGAATTTTTGGATTATATCCTTGCTATCAAAGTGGTGGGCAGCGCCCGAGAGGCGATTGAGCATATTGCTGCCCATTCCACGGGGCATAGCGAAGCGATCCTCACCCAAGATGCCGAAAATGCCAGGCTCTTTGAGCGATTGGTGGATAGCGCGGCGGTTTATATCAATGCGTCTACCCGCTTTACCGATGGGGGCGAATTCGGCCTTGGTTGCGAGATGGGAATTTCCACCCAAAAGCTTCATGCAAGAGGGCCGATGGGGTTGAGAGAACTTACCACCTATAAATACATTGTTCGCGGAAGCGGGCAGATCAGATAGGAGTAAATAACATGCTATATGGATTTATCGGCTGCGGCAATATGGGCGGCGCTCTTGCCAGAGCGGCGGCCAAGGCGCAAGGCGGGGAGAAGATTCTTCTTGCCGATACCGATCCCAAAAAGGCGGAGAGCCTTGCAGGAGAGATCGGCGCTGCGGTTGCGGATGCTGAAAAAATTGCCGAAAGCTGCGATTATATCATTCTTGGGGTAAAGCCTCAAGGCTTGGAAAAGCTTTTGAAGAGCATTTCCATCCCGCCGGAGGCGGTGGTGATCAGCATGGCGGCAGGGGTGGAGCTTGCAAAGCTTTCCGCGCTTGCACCCGGCTGCTCCCTCATCCGCATCATGCCCAATACCCCTGTGGCGGTAGGAAAGGGGATCATCCTTTATGCCGCAAAGGCAGAGGCGGAAGAGATCGAAGGCTTTTTGAACCTTTTTGAAAAAGCAGGAACGCTTATTCCCTTGGAGGAGCGCCTGATCGATGCAGGCACCGCCGTTTCCGGCTGCGGCCCCGCATATGTCTATCTCTTTATTGAGGCGCTGGCCGATGGCGGGGTTTCCTGCGGTCTGCCGCGAGAGCAGGCGCTGGCCCTTGCGGCGGGCGTTGCAGAAGGCGCTGCCAAAATGGTTTTGGAAACAGGTAGCCATCCCGCCGCCTTGAAGGATGCGGTCTGCAGCCCCGGCGGCAGCACCATCGAGGGTGTTTGTGCTCTGGAGGATGGCGCTTTTCGGGCAACGGCTGCCAAGGCAGTCATCAAGGCCTATGAGAAGACGCAAAAACTTGGTAAATAATTGAATTATAAAATGGAGGAAGAAAAATTGAAAAAGTTAGAGAAAGATATGGAATTTATCAAATCATTAGATGCCGAGGTTGGCGCCGCTGTTGAGGCGGAATATCGCCGCCAGCAGGAGGGGATCGAGCTGATCGCTTCCGAAAATGTGGCCTCTCCTGCAGTGATGGCCGCTATGGGCACTGTTTTGACCAATAAATATGCCGAAGGCTACCCCGGCAAGCGCTATTATGGCGGGTGCATGTGTGTAGATGTGGTGGAGGATATTGCAAGAGATCGGGCCTGCAAGCTTTTCGGTGCCGATCATGCTAATGTGCAGCCCCATAGCGGCGCGCAGGCAAATCTTGCTGTTTATTTTGCATTCCTGAAGCCCGGCGATACCGTGCTTGGTATGAGCCTTGCCGAGGGCGGCCATCTTACCCATGGAAGCCCTGTAAATATGAGCGGTGCATTTTTCAATTTTGTTCCTTATGGAGTGGATGCCGAAACCGGCCGCATTGATTATGATGCTCTCGAAAAGCTTGCAAAAGAAAATAATCCCAAGCTGATTGTTGCAGGGGCTTCCGCTTATCCCAGAACCATCGATTTTGAGCGGATCAGCAAGATCGCCAAGGAAGTGGGCGCCCTCTTTATGGTGGATATGGCCCATATTGCAGGCCTTGTTGCCGCAGGGGAGCATCCCTCTCCTGTGCCCTATGCCGATATTGTTACCACCACTACTCATAAGACTCTGCGCGGCCCCCGCGGCGGCATGATCCTTTGCAAAGAGGAATATGCCAAAGCCATCGATAAGGCCATCTTCCCCGGTACCCAAGGCGGCCCCCTTGAGCATATTATTGCTGCAAAGGCTGTTTGCTTCGGGGAAGCGCTGCAGCCTGCCTTCAAAGAGTATCAGGCGCAGGTGGTGAAGAATGCCAAGGCCTTGGAGAAGAAGCTTTTGGCTGAAGGCTTGAATCTGGTATCCGGCGGTACCGATAATCATCTTTTGCTCCTCGATCTCCGCGGCACCGGCATCACCGGCAAGGAGCTGGAGCATCGCTTAGATGAGGTGCATATCACTGCCAATAAGAATGCTATCCCCAATGATCCCGAGAAGCCTTTTGTTACCAGCGGTGTCCGCCTTGGCACTCCCGCCTGCACCACCAGAGGCTTTAAAGAGGCCGAGATGGAGCTGATCGGCGGCTGGATCAAAGATTGCATTGTTGATTTTGAAGGAAATAAGGAGCGGGTAAAGAGCGAGGTTATGGCCCTTTGCGAAAAGTTCCCTCTTTATGCCGAATAATTGATTTTAAAAGGAGGATCCTTCTATGAATATGAAACTTTTGAAGCTTCTCAGCAAAAACGGAAGAATGAGCATTGAAGAGCTTGCCACCATGACCGGTCGGGATGAGGCTGATCTTGTTTTGGAGATCAAGGAATTGGAAGATGCCGGCATCATCCGCGGCTATAAAGCGGTCATTGATTGGGAGCGGCTGGACGATACCTATGTTTCCGCCCTGATCGAATTGAAGGTTACCCCCAAGGCAGGCCTCGGCTTCGAAGAGGTTGCCAAAAGAGTAATGAAATATCCCGAGGTAGAAAGCGTATATCTCATGAGCGGCGGCTATGACCTGAGCGTAATGGTCAAGGGCAAAACCTTCCAAGGGGTTGCCATGTTTGTGGCCAAAGAGCTTTCTACTTTGGAGCATGTAACCTCCACTGCTACCCACTTTGTACTCCGGCGGTATAAAGAGCTTGATGTGGAGCTTTGCGATGAAAAGAAGGATGATCGGGGGCTGTATTCATTTTGATGGACTACAGTAAGATCTTAACCCCCGAAGTCTGCGCTATCAAGCCTTCCGGCATTCGGAAGTTCTTTGATATTGCAGAGACAATGAGCGAGGTTATCTCGCTGGGTGTGGGAGAGCCGGATTTCCCCACTCCATGGCAGATCCGAAAAGCCGGCATCCGCTCGCTGGAAGATAGCAAAACCCGCTATACCTCCAACCGCGGCCTGCAGGAGCTTCGGGAAACCATCAATACTTATATGACTCGTAAATACGGGCTTTCCTATGATCCTCTTACCGAGATTTTGGTAACTGTTGGCGGCAGCGAAGCCATTGATGCCTGCATCCGCGCAACAGTGCGCCCCGGAGATGAAGTGATCATTCCGCAGCCCAGCTATGTTTGCTATGAGCCGATCACCCAGCTTGTGGGCGGGGTGCCTGTGATCATCGAAACCAAGGCCAAGGATGATTTTAAGCTGACTCCTGAAGATCTCCTTGCCGCCATCACCCCCAAAACCAAGGTGCTGATCATGCCCTACCCCTGCAATCCTACCGGTGCCATTATGGAGCGGGAGGATCTGGAGAAAATTGCAGAAATTCTGCGGGATAAGGATATTTTAGTTCTCTCCGATGAGATCTATGCAGAGCTGACCTTTGGCGGCAAGAGCCATGTATCGATTGCATCCCTGCCGGGGATGTGGGAGCGCACAGTGGTGGTTAATGGCTTTTCCAAAGCCTTTTCCATGACCGGCTGGCGCCTTGGCTATGCCTGCGGCCCCCAAGAGATTTTGGAGCAGATCACCAAGATCCATCAGTATGCCATTATGTGTGCCCCCACCACCGCTCAGTATGCGGCGGTAACCGCCATGACCTCCTGCGATGAAGTGGTGGCCGAGATGGCAGAGGAATATGATGCAAGGCGGAGAATGATTGTGGATGGCTTCAATAAATTGGGGCTCACCTGCCGCAATCCTAAAGGCGCTTTCTATGCCTTCCCCTGCATTGAGAAGAGCGGTCTTTCCAGCGAGGAATTCTGCCGGCAGCTTTTGGAGAAAAAGCATGTGGCTGTTGTTCCCGGTACTGCCTTCGGCAGAGGCGGCGAGGGCTTTGTGCGCGCCTCTTATTGCTATTCCACCGATCATATCAAAGAAGCCTTGAAGCGGATTGGGGAATTTTTGGAAGAATTGGAAGCAGAAAAATAATTTTAGAAGCAACGAAGACGCGCCGAACGGCCGTCTTCGTTGTTTTCATAAGACAACCACTGGCTCTGCCAGTGGATAAAAAGCTTTAGCTATGGACAATAAAAAATCTCCTTGTTATATTATGAGAGAGGTCTGCCAACCGAACAAATAATATAACAAGGAGGTCCTAGACATGAAAGA
>JAZPYP010000069.1:0-20251 GCA_045544255.1 Eubacteriales bacterium
CGTGAAGCCAGCCTCAAGATAAGACTTCCCATAGTGTAAACTAGTAAGATCCCTTGAAGACTACGAGGTTGATAGGTCAGGGGTGTAAGCATGGTAACATGTTTAGCTGACTGATACTAATAGATCGAGGGCTTGACCTTATTAAGTGTTAAGAATCTTGCAAAGCTTGATCCAAGATGTATATCTTCTGTTCAGTTTTGAGAGTACAAATGTACTACTCAATGGTGTGCACGATTATGTGTGTACCGTAATAGTCGGTGTTGATTATGAGTTGGTCCCACCCGTTCCCATTCCGAACACGGTAGTTAAGCAACTTCATGCGGACAATACTTGGCTGGTGACGGCCCGGGAAGATACGTAATGCCGGCATAACAAAAAGCGTTCTGCAAAGCAGAACGCTTTTTATTATGTTTATAATCTTACTGTTTCCATTTTGATGTAACTGAATAACAAAAAGCAGATCGCATTTCGCGGTCTGCTTTTTTATGCATAAGATCTTATTGATTTTGCTGTGTTGAATTAGACTCTTTTTCAGCATTTATACGATCAATTTCCTCTTGGATTATTTGACCGAATTTCTTATCGTCGATCTCGTTGATATCGGCTTCATTTTTTTCTGCTGCGACCGATTTATCTGCAAACGCATCAAACAATTTTTGCTTTTGTTCGAGTAAATCAGTTATTTTTTCATCAATTGTATTTTCGCATAAAAGTCGATATACAAGCACATTTCGTGCCTGCCCCATTCGATAGGCTCTTGAGATTGCCTGATTTTCAATGGAGGGCTTAAATTGAGGTTCGCAAATGACAATTACACTTGCTGACTGGATGTTTAATCCGGTGCCACCCGATTGAATTTGTGCTAACAAGACTGATCCTGCTGGGGCTTTGTCGAAATCATCGATAATATCTTGGCGTTTTTGTGGCGGAACAGATCCATTAATCGGACCGTAGCATTTTGCGCCAAGTTTATTGCCGATTGCTTGAATTGTATCTAGGAAAAAGGAAAATATTAATACCTTTCGATTTTCTGCTTTTGATTGCTCAATAATCTCGAGTAATCTTGCTGCTTTAGAAGAATCATTAAGGTCATCTACATTCCAAGATACTCTGCGTGATGCCGCATAATTTTTGGCAAGGATATTGCTTTCATAGATTTCTTTTTCGATGGGTCGTAGAGAACACCATTCTTTATATTCAATCAATTCGGGAAGTTCTGTGAGCACATCTTCTCGCTTCCTGCGATAATATACCGGCGCAACTCGATTTCGAAATTCAGGTGCACCTGCCATAAATGTGAGATTACTGACGGAAGAAGCTATCTTTGGTTGAAGAATATTGATCAAGGAAATCATTTCTTCTACTTTATTTTCCAGAGCAGTACCGGTCATGAAAAGTAATCGTTCGGCTATATCACATAAACGTTTGACATTTATACTTCGCCTTGCATCCGGATTTTTGATATAATGTGCTTCATCGACGATGAGAAGGTGAATTTTTTCGATTAACTCTTCCTTGATATAGGCGGTTGTTTCGAATGTGGTGATTGCAACTCCACCGGTTTTAACCCATGATTTTAGCGCTCTCAATCTTCCGGTGCCATGAATTTTGGTGGCGCTGAGTTTGCTATGTTTTGTGACCTCGCGACACCAGTTAGTTACAACGCTGGCCGGGCAAACAACAATAAAATGAGTTGCACCGGTGTTTCGGAGGGAGACCATTGTTGCAATGGCCTGAACGGTTTTTCCAAGGCCCATTTCATCACCAAGCAAAACTTTTTTCTGGTGCAGAATATATTTAACTCCCCATTCTTGATAGCGCCGAAGCGTGCAAAGAAGGCCGTCAGGAAAAAGTGCTTCCTCTTGAATCTCTCGAGCAAGATCTTCCGGTAGCCCATAAAGACTATCATCATTCCCTAAAATGCCGGGAATAACCTCTTCCAAAATAGAAATATATTCAATGTTGTTTTTCTGAAAATCATCCCAGGCTTCGCTGTCATAAATTTTGATGGAGTCAAGTGTAAGTAAATCGCATAATTTTCGTATATTTTTAGAGTAATCGCCGTCAATCGCACATTTTACATTTTCGAAAGCACTACGAATTTCAGCGCGATGTTTCTCTGGGAAAAATAACCAGGGAAGACCATTTCCAATGGAGTTTAAAAGGAACTTTGAGTGTGAAAGCGTTTCACGTCGACTTTGGACTAAATTCATCAGTGCTTCATGAGCAGATTTTTTTAGACGATATTTATATATTGTTTTGATCAGTTCTGTAGAGAGTTTATCCCGATTATCGGAACTGAGCTTAATTTTTGAGTTTTCCTGAGTTCTCTCTAAAATTTGTATTGCAATTCGCTTAAGGGAGTATGCCGCATTTTCGCTGATTCCATTTATAGATGATAATTGATAAATCGAGCGATGATAGATATCTCCCATTGTCGCTATTCCTGCATCTTTCAGCGCTTTAACACGGAATCCGGATTTTTCTTTGTTCACCTCTTCAATTGGAATGCTGTTTAATAGTTTCAAAGCATTGAAGGCGATTGTTCTTTCTGCGGCGGATTTTATATAGTCTCTTGATTTATTAAATTTATCGCTTGCGTATGAAACACCTTGATCCAATTGGTTTAGTTGATCTAAAAATGAATTAAAGGGATTGTTGTTTTTAGAATTAAAGAGCGCCGGACATTCCTCTTTCAAAAGTTCGGCAAAGGAGAAAGGTGTTGCTTGATATGCTTCCCAAGCATCATTTAAAAGGATTGAATCTGCGGAGTCAACCGTGGAAGCGAGGTGGGGGATCATTTGACCATAGCTATCATTTAGGAGCATGGAAAGATTTTGATATGCTTGCTCTCTGTTTTCCTTCGCGCGTTTTCCGCCAAAAACCCAAGATAATCCTGCTGGGCCGGGATTTAAGGCGGAAATGCTTTGCTTGATGTTTTTAACTGAGTAGTTAAGATAGTCATTGGCAACATTTATGGCAGAGTGTGTATGTTGATACTTATATAAATGAAGTATGAAGAGTTCAATTTCAGGGTTTGTTATTGAAAATTGATTCGAATAATGGCAATCATCAAGAATGATTCTTTGCAAAGTAGATTGATACACTAATGAATTTGCTGAATTTTGGATGTTGGTTTTAAGAATGGTTGCTTTTTTTGAAATATAGTCTAATTTTGAGAGAAGCTCTTTATGGTGAATAATTAAGTCTTTAGCTTCTTTTGCGGTGAAATTTAGTGCCATTGCTACTTGCTCCTTATTCGTTTCCTAAATTAGGTATATGGGTTCTATAATATTATGACATAAAAAAGCCTTTTTTTCAACTGATTACTATATATAGGAAAAGAAATGAATAAACTAATCTTCTTGTGAAAAATAAAAACCACCCGTAAAGGGTGGTTTAATGTGGTGCACCTTCAGGGACTCGAACCCGGGACCCACTGATTAAGAGTCAGTTGCTCTACCAACTGAGCTAAAGGTGCATTTATACTTAACTCAGGTTCAGTCTCTTCATCTGCCAAAGGGCAGCGGTCGCAGTCGCGACTACCAACTGAGCTAAAGGTGCATTTATTAAGCAAGTGTTAGTATATCAATCTATGATGAATTTGTCAATAGTTTTTTGAAAAAACGCGTAATTATATTGGGCTTTGCATTCTCTTTTTATAGACAATTTTATATAATCATGCTATAATTTTTTTAAGAAGGAGAGTGTAAAAATGAGTTCTTTGTTAAAAACCACTCCCGCGGTTTATGCAGCGGGGGAGGAATATCAGATATTGGTTTTAGTAGAGGCCCCTTGCGTGATGTGGGTCAAGGTGGGGGATCAGTGCTATTATGATGATTCCAACGGCATCTTGCGCTCGGCAGTGGCGGTGCATCGAATGAGTGTGCCCATGAAGGAGCTGGAGCAGGCGGGAGAATATACTGTTTGCTACAGAGAAGTTTTGGAGCGCAAGCCCTATTTTTCCGAGACCGGCGAGATCATCGAAGAGCGCTTTTCCTTTAGGGCTCTTCTTGCCGATAAAATTACCCTTTATCAGCTTTGCGATGCCCATAGCAGGGTGGAGGAGCCGGTGGCAGCGGCGAAATTTTTTGAGGCGCAATATGGAAAGATCGATTGCCTGATTTTAAACGGCGATATCCCCAACCATAGCGGAAAGCTTGAATATTTTGATAATATCTTTAAGATCATTGAGGCGGTTACCGGCGGCGAAATTCCTGTGATCTTTGCCAGAGGCAATCATGATACCCGCGGCCTTTATGCAGAAGAATTTGAGGATTATACCCCTCAATGGAACGGAAAATCCTATTTCCCCTTGCGGCTTGGGCCGATCTGGGGATTGGTTTTGGATACGGGCGAGGATAAGCCCGATTCCCATGAGGAATATGGCAATACCAACTGCTTTGAGGCTTTCCGCCGCCGAGAAACTTCCTTTATTAAAAAGATGATGGCGGCGCGGGAGTTTGAGGGCGCGCCCTATCGCATGATCTTCTGCCATGATCCCTTTACCCGCCAAAATGAGCCGCCCTTTAATATCGAGGAAGATCTTTATCGGGAATGGGCCTCCCTTTTAAAAGAGATGGAACCGCAGCTGATGCTCTGCGGCCATACCCATCAGTTTGCCATTGATATGGTTGGGGGAAAAAGAGATGCCTTTGGGCAGCCCTGCCCCATTTTGGTGGGCCCCTTCCAAACAGGGGGCATGGGTATTATTTTAGAGGGCAGCCGTGCAGCGGTGATTTGCAATGATAATGAAAAGATAATAGAGGAGCGAGAGATTCAGCTATGATCAAGCGGATTTTATGTTGGGCCTTCGGCGGCGCGCTTTTCCTGAATGGCTTTTTCTTGTTGATGGTGGCAAATGCAAATCTTGGCTATATTGGCTTGATCTTCATTGGTGCCCTTTTGGTGCTGATGGGCTGCTTTTATAAAAGGGTGCCCCATTTGCTGAAGCTGATCTTTATTTTGGGGCTATTGCTATGGCTTTGCTTTGGGATTTTTCTTTTTGGCTTTGGCCGGAACGATACCGCAAGCTATCAGGAAGATGCCATTATCATTCTCGGAGCTGGAATCAAAGGAGATCGCCCTACAACTGTTTTACGCACTCGATTAGATGCGGCTCTTCTTTACCATCAGAAAAATCCCCGGGCGCTGCTTTTGGTCAGCGGCGGCCAAGGGCCTCAAGAAACGATTTCAGAGGCGGCGGCCATGGCCAAATATTTGATAGCCGCAGGAGTGCCGAAGGAGCAAATTCTTTTGGAAGAGCGATCCACCAGCACCCTTGAAAATTTCGCCTTTTCTAAAGAAATATTAGATGCCCATTTTGAAAAGGACTATAAGGTGGCCTTTATCTCTAATGATTTTCATATCCTGCGGGCGCGCGGTATGGCCAAGGCGGCAGGGCTTGGGGAGCTTACCCATATTCATAGCCATACCCCATGGTATAATGCCCTTTCCTGCGGCCTGCGGGAGAGTCTTGCAATATTAAAATTTTGGGTATTAGGGCCATAAAAAAGATAGAAAGGGGCACCCTTCCTTGCGAAGGGTGCCCCTTTCTATCTCTTTTTTATTTCTTTTTCAGTTTTAAAAGATAACAGGTATTGTTGGGAATTTCGGTTTCCCAAATGAATTGATCGCCGAGATAGGTGAAAGACTGCACTTTCTTCAAATCGTGGGTTTCATCCAAAAGATAAACTTCCGTAACAGTCCCGTTTTCTCCGCCGAAGCCGGAAAGAGCGACACTGAGATTTTCAGGTGCGGTTGCATCATCATTGTTATAGTGGGTCAACACCACTGCGGCTTCATCTTCCTTTTTAGCGGCGGCCAGATAGATATTTTCATCTCCCTTTACCTGCACATTATTTTGGAGTTTATAAAGCTCATTAAACATGGGGAAGGGATAATATCCTTTGAGAGGAATATCATTACGATAAATATCAAACATTCCGTTCCAAGAGAAGGTGGGGCGGGCATCATAATACATCAGCATATCCAGAGGCTCATTCTGGCAAGCAGCCATGGCAGAGAGGGTAAAGGCGGCACCTTTGATGGAGTGATGGGCTTTATGGCTATAGGTCATCTCATCGCCTTGCCATGCCAATACATAGTTCCATTCATTGAGGATGCTCTCGGTTTCTTGGAAGCCGTATTTATCCAGAAGTTTGCGAACTTCTTGAACACGAGTGGTCATTTTTTCAATCAGGCAGGCATAGCGATGCCAAGAGAAGAAATCAAGGGGCGCCTTCAGCTGGGCCAAAAATTCCTCTGCCCAGACCATATCGCCTGCAATGGCGGGGCCACCGATCTTCAAATGGGGAAAGCATTTCTTTAAGTGGGTGGCTGCGATATGATAAAATTCGAAGAATTCCTTGCGGGTGCCGCCCCAGGTACGTTTATTGGCGGAATCGTCCTTGTCTAAATCCGGCTCATTCCAGATTTCCCAATACTCAAGATCATAATGGTATCCATTTGCCCATCCTTCATTATAATGAAGGATGATATGCTCGCAGATGCGTGCCCATTTATGGAAATCCTTCGGGGGCAGAGTACCGTATTTTTTAACCTCATGCTCAATGCGGTGGCCCAAGCGATAGAAGGGCTTGCAGCCTGCCATCATGCAGCATTCTAAATAATGGTCGGTGCAGGCAAAATCATAGTTTGCAGGATCATTTTCATCTGCATCAAAATCAGGGAAAATAGCGCAAATGTCTACAGTGTGCTCCGAGCCATAGATATAATAGTAGGAAGCATCGTGGGTGCGGGCATAGGGAATTCCTGCATTCTTAAAAAGCTCCAGATTGCCGGAAGCTCCTGTTGCTTTCATCTTTTCGATAAAGAAAGCAGGGCCGTTATTGGTAGCATGCATCGGCTTGATTGCGCCATTAATCTGATTAAAATTAACGATTGCGTTTGCCATGTTTTTTCTCCTTTTGAGTGATTGCCTTTATTATAAAATTGACTAAAATAAAAGTCAAGAGTTGCGGCAACGAAACATTTTCGTAATCAGCAATTCTTGACTTATATGGCATTTAAAATTCTTTTTCCAAAATGGAAGCCGCATCGCAAACAAGCTCGGCGCAGAAAGCCCGATCTTTTCCGCTCTTCAAGGTGCGGCAGATGATGGAGCCGCGCTTTTCTTCAAAGGCGCTTGCCAGCTCGCGGATCTTTTTATAATGGGCTTGCTTTTCTTCGCTTGCTTTGGGATCGGTATAGCCGCCCTTCAGGTTTGCCACTATGGTCATGCCGCTGACCGCTCCGCAAATTTCCTGCATGCCGCCCATGCCGCCGCCAAATCCTGATGCGATGATCAGCGCTGTTTCCTTGCTGATCCCCAGCTCCTCGCAAAAGGGAAGCACCACCGCTTGGCAGCAATTATATCCTTCCAAAAAATAGTTCTTTGCCTGCTCTGCTTTGTTCATTTTCTTTCTCCTTATAATTCGCTTTGGAAAGCGATGGCTTTCCCTAAAATTTTAATATGATCCAATTCCTCGCCGATATAGATCAGCGGGGGATATTGGGGATTTTCGGCATTGAGCGCCAATTTTTCTTCGCCGGGGTAATAGTAAACCCGCTTCAGCGTGGCGGTATCGTCGATGATCACTGCCGCGATCTCGCCGTTTTCAACGGTAGGTTGCTTTCGAATGAAAACAAGGTCCCCATCCATAATTCTGGCGCCGATCATGCTATCGCCCTTTGCTTTAAGGCAAAAATCCGCGCCCTTTGGCGCCCCTTCAACGGCGCCTTGCTCCCCATCGGTAAAGATGGGTTGCCCGCAAGCAATCTCCCCTAAAAGGGGAAGCTTTTTAGGCGTTGGGGCTTTGCCTAAAAGCGCCTCTGCCCCTACTCCGAAATATTCCGCAATGGCGAGCAGGGTCTTAAAGCTTGGCTCCCGCTCCCCGCGCTCATACATATTGATGCTGCTCTTGGAAATTCCCAACTGATCCGATAGCCGCTGCTGGGAAAGCCCTGCTTCCTTGCGCAACTGCCTTAATCGGGATGAAAACATGAAAATCACCTCGCTTGAATTATAATATACACAAAATGTGCTTATTTGTCAAGGGAAATTGACGAATGCTGTTGACATTTGGGGAATAATCGGATATAATGAGCACAAAAAGTGCTCAAAGGAGGCGCAAAGATGTAAGCAGCAATATTTTTTCAACTTCCTCCGCTCTTTTTGGCGAAATTTGTGCTTTCATTTTGCCAAAAAGCAGATCCCGTTAAAAAAATAAAAAAGAAAACAAAATAATTGAAATTTTTGTGTTCGTTAGACGCGGTTCGACATACACTGCAAGATAATTTTGCTATTATTTGGATGCTAACCGCAAAATTTAGGGGCGAAAAAGCCCATCAGGAGGAATGAAATGTTGAAAGAAACGTTAGAGAAGATGACTATGGTATTATTGCAGACCGATGAGGAAGCCGCATCCACCCATAAGGAGCGCTTTTCGGCCCTCGGAATGGAGGTCCTTGGGATCTGCAAAAGCGGATTGGATGCTGTGCGGGTGATCAGCGAGCTGCAACCGGATGTGGTGATGATGGATAGCTTTCTGCCGGGGCGGAGCAGTGTGGATATTATCGAAAGCCTGAAGGAACTGGGCTATCGGAAAAATACCGTTTTTGCGGTGGTTTCTCAAGTGCCCAATGATCGCCTTGCCCAGCAGGTGATGGATGCAGGCGGCGATCTCTTTATCCTGCCGCCGCTGGATTATCAATTTATTCGGGATCGCTTTATCGCGCTTTTAGAGAAGAAGAGAGCAGGAACGGAGGCGCATCCCGATGAGAGCCGCTTTGAACTGGAGCGCTATGTGGCAAAGATGATGCATGAGGTGGGTGTGCCCGCCCATATCCGCGGCTACGATTACATTCGCGATTCCATTATCCTTTCCCTGAAGGATCGCAATATGCTAAAATCCATCACTAAAGACCTTTATCCAACGGTGGCGAAAAATAATAATACCACCGCTTCCCGCGTGGAGCGGGCGATCCGCCATGCCATCGAGGTGGCTTGGGGAAGAGGGGATATTGATGTCCTCAATGAAATTTTCGGGTTTACGGTCAAGAGCTCAAAAGGCAAACCGACCAATGGGGAATTTATCTCCATGCTGACCGAGAGAATACGCCTGGAGCGTAAAATCGCAGGGTAAACAAACGGGAGATGCAACGCGCGTTGCATCTCCCGTTTGTAGTGAAATTTTTGCTTCGATGAAGCAAAAGTGAAATTCGCCATAAGGCGAGTGAAATTGCTGCTGCGCATCAGTGAAATTTTCGAAAAGAGCATTGCTCTTTTCGAAAGTGAAGGAAAAAACTTGCCCACCCTGCGGCAAGTTTAATTTATAACTTATGCCGGCTTTTGGAAAGGTTGATTTTCTGCGGGGGTTTTGCTATAATGAAGAAAATGTTTTTAGGGGAGAAAAGAGATATGAAACCGGATCCGATTTTCAGCGATTCCATGGTTTTTGCCGCGGGAAAGTCCATTCGCATTTATGGTGAGGGTGCGGGGGAGGGACTTCTCCGCTTTGCGGGGCAAAGCCAAAGCATCAAAAGCGAGGGCGGCCGATGGAGCGCGGAATTTGCGCCGATGGAATATGGCGGCCCTTATACGTTAGAGTTTGAGTTTGCAGAAGAAAAGATTTCCTTTAAAGATATTTATATTGGCGAGGTTTATCTTTTTGCAGGGCAATCCAATATGCAATTTAAGCTAAAGGAATCCAGCGCCCCAAGGGAATTCTACGAAGACCTTCCTGCCTTGCGGCTTTTCTCCACCGAGCGGATCGAGAAGACCGATCATTTTACGCCGAAAGACGGATGGGTTCCGGCCGAGAGGGATTCGGTTGCTAAGTGGTCGGCCATTGCCTATTTGACCGGTCGGCTTCTTTGCAAGGAGCGAGGAATTGCCATCGGCGCTATTGCCTGCTATCAGGGAGCATCGGTGATCGAAAGCTGGGTGCCGAAAGGGCATTTTGAAAAATTGGGGATCGGAGTGGAGCCGGAGGCGCGATTCCATGACCATACCACCTATAGCGATTGGAATGGAGATGGCTGCCTTTATGAAAAGGCTCTCTCGCAGGTGATTCCCTTTTCTCTTTCGGGTGTGGTTTGGTACCAAGGGGAAAGCGACGATACCCCCGAAGAAGGCGCAGAATACGGAAAAGAGCTTGCCGCCCTGATCGATCAGTGGCGGGCAGATTTTAAGGATGAGCACCTGCCCTTTACTATTATTCAACTCGCTGATTGCGATAAGAGAGGCGGCGAGGGCTGGAAGCGGATTCAAAAGGCGCAGGCAGAGATTGCATCGGTGCGGGAGCGGGTGCAAACAGTGGTCTCTAAAGATCTTTGCGAGACCAACGATATCCATCCGCCCACCAAGCACCTTCTTGCCGAGCGGATCGCCGAGGCATTGATGAAATTTTAAAACTACACAGGGAACGCCGAGTGTTGATAAGGCAGTTTTTCTTTAAAAACCGATCTTTCGGCGCAATAATACGTCAAAAACCACCGATATGCGACAGCATATTCGGTGGTTTTTTCTTTTCTTGCATCCAAAATTTCGGCTTTTAAAGTGCTTCGCAGTTTCGTAGGAAAGCAAAATTCTTTGTGTTGAAGCCAAAAATGCAGCAAGGCTGACGCCTTGCGAGGCTTTTGGCGGTTAGACAGAGGATTTTGCTCCGAGAAACAAATACTTCCTTATCAACACTCGGCGGAGGTGTGTTTTTTTACACACACACCCGTCCCCTGTGTAATTGGAGTTGAGGGTTGACAGAATTAAAACAATGTGATAAAATAACAAGTGTTATATAACGAGCGTTATTTTATTTTAAGGGAGGTGGCTTTCTTGCCGCCAAAAAGTAAATATTCCAAAGAGCAAATCATTTTGGCTGCGGCAGGGATTGTTGGAAAGAGTGGGATGGAAGCGCTTTCTGCAAGGAGCCTTGCGGCATCCCTTGGCTGCTCGCCGCAGCCGATCTTTTCCTGCTTTGCCAATATGGAGCAGGTGCAAGAGGCGGTGATGGATTATGCAAAAGGGTTATATGCCGATTATATTGCAAAGGGGCTGGAAGAGCCGTTGCCCTTTAAGGGGGTTGGCATGCAATATATCCGTTTTGCCATGGAGGAGCCGATCTTTTTTCAGCTTTTATTCATGCAGGATAAAGCGGTGGAGCAAAACAGCTTTTTTCCCACGGAGGATGAAAACGCCCCAAAGATTTTGGCGGCTTTGCAGAAGGCCTATGATTTGCCTTTGGAGCGGGCCAAGGCGCTTTATAACCATATTTCTATCTATACCCATGGGTTGGCCATCTCCTTTTTGGGGAAGGGGCGGATCTTCACCATTGAGGATGCAGATCGCCTGATCAGCGAGATTTTTCAGGCACTTTTAAAGGAGGTGCAGCGAAATGATTAAAATCGAGCATTTAAATAAATCCTTTGGTCCGGTCAAGGCGGTGCAGGATATCAGCTTCGAAGTGCGGGAGGGGGAGCTTTTTGCCTTTTTAGGGGTGAATGGCGCAGGAAAATCCACCACCATCAATATCCTTTGCGGCCAGCTGAAAAAAGAGAGCGGCAAGGTTGAGATCGATGGGATCGATCTGGATCAAAATCTTCATGCCATCAAGGAAAAGCTTGGGGTAGTATACCAAAAATCGGTTTTGGATCAATCTTTAAGCGTTTTTGATAATCTTCAAAGCCGCGCCGCCCTTTATGGCATAACCGGCAAGGCTTTTAAGGCGCGCCTTTCGGAGCTTTGCGGCCTTTTGAATTTTAAGGAGATCTTAAAGCGGCAGGTTGGGAAGCTTTCCGGCGGCCAACGAAGAAAGGTGGATATCGCAAGAGCCCTTTTGCATCATCCGAAAATTTTGATTTTAGATGAGCCCACCACAGGGCTGGATCCCCAAACCCGCAAGCTTCTTTGGGAAGTGATCTCAAAGATCCGCAAGGAAGAGGGAATGACCGTTTTGCTCACCACTCATTATATGGAAGAGGCGGCAGATGCCGATTATGTGGTGATCATTGATGGCGGGCGGGTGATTACCAAGGGAACCCCGCTGGAATTGAAGAATACCTATACCGGCGATTTTCTAACCCTTTACGGGGTGGAAGAAGAGGCGGTTTCGGCCTTTGGGCTCCCCTATGAGCCCATTCGCGATGCCTATCGCATCTCGGTGCCAAGCACTGCCGAGGCCACTCGCCTGATTTTGCAAAATCCGGAAATTTTCAAGGATTTTGAACTGACCAAGGGGAAGATGGACGATGTCTTCCTTGCGGCAACCGGCAAAAAATTGGAAGGAGGGGAAGAAAAATGAAAAGTCTTTTGGCGCTGATCAAGCGGAATGTGAAGCTCTTTTTCAAGGATAAGGGGATGTTCTTCACCGCGCTGATCACTCCGATGATTCTTTTGGTGCTTTATGCCACCTTTTTGGGCAAGGTTTATAAAGATAGCTTCCTCTCCGCCCTTCCCGCAGGGCTGAAGATGGCGGAAGAGCTGATCGATGGATGCGTGGGCGGCCAGTTGATCTCTTCGATCTTGGCGGTTTCCTGCATCACCGTTGCCTTTTGCTCCAATATGCTGATGGTGCAGGATAAGGTGAGCGGCAGTATTCGGGATCTTACCATAACGCCTGTGCGCTCTTCTACCATGGCTCTTGGCTACTATATTTCTACCCTGATCTCCACCCTGATCATCTGCTTTGCTGCCACAGGGCTTTGCCTTTTCTATGTTGGGAAGGTGGGCTTTTATATGAGCGGCGCTGATATCCTTTATCTCTTTTTGGATATTTTATTGCTCACCATGTTTGGCACCGCTCTTTCCAGCGTTATCAACTTTTTCCTCTCCACCCAAGGGCAGATTTCGGCGGTTGGAAGCATTGTTAGCTCTTGCTATGGCTTTATCTGCGGCGCTTATATGCCCATCTCTCAATTTTCCGAAGGGCTGCAAAAGGTTCTTTCCTTCCTGCCCGGCACCTATGGCACCTCGCTGGTGCGCAATCATTGCATGCGGGGCTGCTTTGCCGAAATGGAGGCGCAGAATTTTCCCAAAGAGGCGGTAGACGCCATGCGGGATGTAGTAGACTGCAATGTTTATTTTGATGGGGAAGCGGTGGAACTTTCCGCTATGTATATCTATCTGGGCGCAACGGTTGCGGCGCTGATTTTTGCATATGTGATCATGAATATAATAAGAAACAAAAAAGCAAGATAAAAAGTGCGTGTGGGCATATCAATAAGGCTCACACGCACTTTTTATCTTGCAATATATCAGTTATCCATCATATCCCGAATCTTTGCGGCAGCATTATAAGCGCGCTCCAAAAATTGCTCATAACTCAAGTCGCTGTAGAACCGCTGATCGTGCCCGTTTTCCAGCATAATGGGGCCTTGATAGCCGGCGCTCTTCAAAAGGTTGGCTGCTCTTTGCCAATCCCGCTTTCCGTCAAAGGGAAGCATATGCTGATCGCCTGAAAGGATGCCGAGATTATCATGGAGATGCACGCAGCAGAGCCTTTCCCCAAAGATCGGCAGGAATTCCACCTGCTTGGTATAGCAAAGCTCATGGCCGCTATCCCAGCAGAAGCCAACCTGATCGTTATTGGCATACCGCTCCATAGCGAAGGCCACATTGGCAAGCTTACGAAGGTTTTCAAAAGCGATCTTCACACCTTTTTTTGCGGCATGGTCTACAAGTTGATCATATCTTGCGGTGCCGAGGTCGCAAACCTGCGGAGAATCCCAACCGGAGCTTAAATGAACCACCGCTTTATCAATACCAAAGTCTGCGCAAACATCTATGGTTTTCATCAGCCGGCCAAGGATCTCATCGCCTGCCTCTCCCTCAAGCCACATATTATTGATACCATCGAAGGGAGCATGAATGCTATCGATTCGAAGGCCTGCTTTTTGGGCGATCGCGCAGTCGCGGCGGGCAGCGGCATCATCCCGCTCATAGGCGGTAAAGCAGGCATCGAAGCCTGCCTGCTTGATCAGGCTGCATATCCTTTGCTGCTCTTCTTCTGTTTTAAATGAACCGATGCACATGCCGAGTTCTCTCATGGTTTTATTCTCCTTTTGGTAGATTTCGTGATATTATTATATAATTTTGTTATTAGAAAGTCAATAAAAAAGGCATCGCAGAAGGGAGTTCCTTCTGCGATGCCTTTTTTTAGGTTGCGGCTTGTTCGTGCTCCTTGATCTGGGCGATCTGAAGCTGATAATAAAGCCCTTTCTTTTCCATCAATTCCTGATGAGTGCCGCTTTCCTGAATGCCCTTATCGGCAATATAGAGGATGCGATCGCAGCCTGCAATGGTGGAAAGGCGATGGGCAATGATAAAGGAGGTGCGCCCTTTCAGAAGGTTGGCAATGCCCTGCTGCACCAACTGTTCGGTTTCGGGATCGATGGAGGAGGTGGCCTCGTCCAAGATCAAAATGGCAGGATTGGAGAGCACTGTGCGGGCAAAGCAGATGAGCTGCCGCTGGCCGCCCGAAAGGTTGGAGCCTTTTTCATTCACAATGGTATCATAGCCATTTTCGGTTTCCATAATGAAATCATGGGCGCAAACGGTTTTGGCCGCCTCTTCGATCTCTTCATCGGTGGCATCCAGCTTTCCATAGCGGATATTATCCCGAATGGTGCCGGAGAAGATGAAGCTATCCTGCAGCATGATGCCCATTTGGGAGCGGAGAGAGGAGAGGGTGGCATGGCGGATATCATGGCCATCTAAAAGGATCTTGCCGCTCTGAAGGTCATAAAAGCGGCAGAGTACATTCACAATCGTGCTCTTTCCTGCACCGGTTGGCCCCACCAAAGCGGTGCTTTCGCCGGGCTTTACATGCAGGTTAATATGCTCCAAAATGTTGATTCCTTCTTCATAAGCAAAGGTAACGTCTTCATAATCCACCTGCCCTGTGATTTTAGGCAGATCCTTTGCATCAGGCTCATCTTTAATATCCACCTTCTCGTCCATGGTATCAAAGATGCGCTCCAGATAGGAGCCTGCATTGATCAGGCTATTATAGATATTGGCAATGGATTGAATGGGGCCCCAGAAGCGGGAAGCATAAGAGGCCATCGCGATGATCACACCTGCCGAATATTGCTCCTTGGTAAAGAAGAGCACCGCCATAATATAAAGGAAGCAGGTAACCATACGGGTGATATTTTCGATGATGGGCGGCATCAAAAGATTGAAGGTTGCCACCTTCATGCGGGCCTTTCGCATCTTCTTCAAAAGATTTTTGAAGATCTTCCGGTTGATCTTCTCCCGATTGAAGGCTTGGGTGATCTGCATTCCGTTGATGGATTCGCTGATATAGGCGGTAACATTGGAATTTTTGGCGCTCCAATCGGTATTGGCCTTTCTCTGCCGCCCCTTGATCAGCACCAGATAAAGAATTACCGGCGGCAGACCTGCCAAAACGCAAAGGGTAAGCTTGGGGGAGAGGGAAAGCATAAAGAAGAGAATAAAGATCAGGGAAAGGGCCTGCACTACTATATTGATCAGCCCGTTGGATAAAAAGTCGGCCACGTTGTTAACATAGTGCACCACCCGCACCAAAATTTTTCCTCTTGGGCGGCTATCAAAATAATTGAAGGAAAGCTTTTGAATATGGGCAAAGATATCGGCGCGGATCTCATGAATGATCCGATGGCCGGCCTTTGCGGTGAGCCAGGTTTGGAAATATGCGCAAAGCTCGGCAAGGCAGGAAGTGGCGAAATAAAGGAGCGCCACAAAGACCACCGCTTTGATATTTTTATCGGGGATAAAGCGGTCGATGATCATCTGGGTATAATAGGGGCCGAGGAGCCCGAAGATGGTGGCGAGAATGCTGAAGATCAAGCCGCCGATCAGGGGCTTGATATTGCGCAGAATATAGGGCTTGCAGCGAAGAAGATTTTTGATATTAAATGGAGTTTCTAAAGATTCATCCACATCATAAGTATTGCGTTTAGCCATTGCTCTCCACCTCCTCATTCTGGCGGCTGATGCGGTAGATTTCCGCATAATACCCGTCGTTTTCCAAAAGCTGCTCATGGGTGCCGCGCTCGGCAATGGCGCCCTCTTGCAAAACAATGATTTCATCGGCATCGGTAACCGAGGAAATTCTTTGGGCCACAATGATTTTGGTCTTATTGGTGATTTTATGCAGCTCATGAAGAATATTGGCCTCGGTTTCCATATCTACAGCCGAGGTGGTATCGTCGAGGATAATGACCGAGGAATCCTTGGCCATGGCGCGGGCCAAGGCGATGCGCTGCCGTTGGCCGCCGGAAAGGCCGATGCCCTGCTCCCCGATCACAGTATCATAACCATCGGAAAGCTTCTCGATAAAGCTGGCGGCTTGGGCCGATTCGGCAACATCATGAACAGTTTCTTCATCCATATCCGGATTGGAATAAGCGATATTTCCGTCGATGGTATCGGAAAAGAGGAAAACATCCTGGGTGGCAATGGCCATCTCCTTGCGGAGCTGCTGCAGATCCATCTCTTTGATATCAACCCCATTGAGGTAGATGGCCCCTTCGGTGGGATCATAAAGGCGGATCAGAAGAGAGATCAAAATGGTTTTTCCTGCGCCGGTGGGGCCCATAATGGCAAGGGTTTGCCCGCGGCGAATGGTCAGATTGATATTTTTAAGGATCTGATGGCCGGAGAGGGTAAGAGAAACATTGCGGAATTCAATGGTATGAATGCGGCTGTTCTTCCCGATGATGCGGTGGGAATTTTCAACCTCCGGCTCGGTTTCATAAAGCTCATGGATTTTATGGGCAGAAACCATCATCTGCTGGGTGGTGCTGACCAGAGTGGTGATGGCGCGCACCGGCTCCTGCAGGGTAAAAACAAAGGAATTAAAGATGGTAAGGGTACCAATGGTCATCTCCCCGCGGATCACATAGATCGCCGCAATGCAGAGCCCGAAGATGCTCATCAGGCGGCTGACCAGATGCAGCGGAGTGGAGAGATTGAGGCGCCGCTTGGTATTATCGATGGCAATATCCATATATTCGCGGCTGGTATCATTCAGGCGCTTATTTTCATAATTCTCTCTGGCAAAGGCCTTGACCACCCGATAGGCGCCGAGATTTTCATTCACAAAGGTGTTCATCTTGCTGAAATGATCCCGAAGCCGCTGATGAAGGGCGCGGGTATAGCGGAAGATGAGAAAGCTCAAAAGGGCAAAGACAGGGAGAAATGCGGTTAAGATCCAAGTCAGCTCGGCATGATAATAGAAAAGCAGAACCAAAGTGGAGATCAGCATCGATACATTCTTAACCCAATCGTAGGCGTTATTTTTGATGAATTCATCGATATAGGTAACGTCTGAAGTGAGGTTGGCAATCAGCTCACCGGAAGGGGTGGAGGCGTAAAAGCCGGAGGAGAGCGTCTGCAGCTTTTCATAAAGGGTTTCCCGCAGCCGCTGGGCAACACCGGTACCGATGCGGTGCATTCCGTAGCGCACAAAAAAGCGCAGCGCAGTGAAGAAAAGGCTAACGCCGATGATTGCTGCCACATAGCGGAACAGCATTTGAGTTTTAGAGGTCTCGGCTGTAATCAAAAGCAGGCGCTCTACCCAAGTGATGATCCCCTCATTCCGAAGCACATTATCAATAAGGTTCCCGATAAAAACAGTGGGAAAAAGCAGCAGCACCCCTATTCCCGCAACAGCGAACAGGAGAAAAAGATACAGCAGCTTTTTCCCTTTCATATGGTCCAATATAAATTTAATAACTTTCATAATCTCAAAAGGTATTTTACCGGTGCCGGGCATCTTCTTTCGGAAAAATGCATCTCCGCTGCCGATCGCTTGATGGCACTCTCTTCATAGCGCGGTCGCAGCTCCCCTTTTGCCTAAAAAGCAGATGAATTACATGGGCCTATCCTCCCTGATTCCTTTTTCTACCCCCATTATAGTAAAGTGAAATGATTTTGCAAGTCTTTTTTTAATAAAAAATAAAAAACTTTGCAGCTGCCATTTTTCGGCGGATTTTTTCTTTACAAACATGAAATCATATTATATAATGGATTATTAGGAAATGATATTCAGAAGGAGGGGTGCTTGATGGAAGCAAAAAAATACTTTGCAGCGATCTACCGCGATGCAATGCAGCCGGTAATGGTGATCGATGAGCAGGCGGAAATTCAATATTCCAATGGTTCGCTTTCAGAGCTTTGCGAGGCAATGGGCGCAAAAAAGGAAGTTCTTTTGCAGGATCAGGCGCTCCGCGCCGCCAAGCGCTGCATGGAAGAGCTGCAGGGCGATTCCTTATCCCTTTCGCTGCCCTATGGCGAGATTTCTCTGGCGATGGTTCCTTGCCTTTATGAAGGGAAGAAATATTTATCCTTGCTTGCTGCAAGAAAGGCCTTCTCTCTTGAGAGGGAAGAGTCCTTAAGGGTTTTGCGCAATTCCCATGATCGGTTGCTGAAATATTTAAACGATATGTATGGCGTTGTGCAGAATATGGAAGAGGGAAGCGGCGAGCGGGAAGCCCTTGCTACCGGTGTGCGCAGAATTTTGCGAATGGCGGATCATCTTTATCAAGCATTGGATCGGGAAGGCACCATGGATTATCGGGTGCCGATCAATGTTGGCGCTTTTGCGGAGCAGTATCTTTCTCAATTTAATCAGATTTCCGGCCAAAAGGTGCAATATTCTGCATCGAATAAGGCTTATTTTGCCCGCATCATGCCGGAGGATTTAGAGATCATTTTAGGCACTCTCTTATCCAATGCAGTGCGCTTTGGCGGCGAAGATATTCTTTTGCGGCTGGAGGATCGGGGCGAAAGTCTGGCCCTTTTGGTCTGGGATAGCGGCCAAGGCCCCAAAGAGCCGGAGCGGCTTTTTGAATGGGGATATCGAACCCTTGATAAAAAGGGAGGAAAAGGGCTTGGCTATTCTCTGCCTATGGCAAAGATGCTGGCTGAGCGGCAGGGCGCTATATTGCAATATGCGGCTTTAGAGTTTGGCTGCGCTTTTGAAATTATCATGAAGAAGGAAGAGCAACCGGCGGCGATCCTTGCAGAATGGCAAGGGGAATCGCTTGAAAATAGCCTTTCTAATATTCGCGTGGAAATCAGCGATCTATAAGGAGGAGTTTTGAAATGAGAGTAATGGTAACCGGTGGGGCCGGCTATATCGGCACCCATACTGTGGTGGAGCTTTTGGAAGCAGGCCATGAGGTAGTGGTATTTGATAATTTTTATAATAGTAAACCCAAGGCCCTTGAGCGGGTTCGGGCTATTACCGGCAAGGATTTCAAATTTTATCAGGCGGATATGCTGGATAAAGAGGCCATGGGGCGCATCTTTGCAGAGGAAAAGGTAGATGCGGTGATCCATTTTGCGGGCCTTAAGGCAGTAGGCGAAAGTTGCCAGAAGCCTTGGGAATATTATAATAATAATATTGTTGGTACTTTGAATATTCTGGAAGCAATGAAGAAAAATGGCGTGAAGCGCTTTGTTTTCTCCTCTTCCGCTACTGTTTATGGCGATAGCAAGGTGGTTCCGGTGAAGGAAGATTTCCCCACCAGCGCAACCAATCCCTATGGTCAAACAAAGCTGATGCAGGAAGTGATGCTTACCGATATTGCAAAGGCAGACCCTTCGATGACAGTTACCTTGCTTCGCTATTTCAATCCTGTGGGCGCCCATAAGAGCGGAATGATCGGCGAGGATCCCCAAGGGATTCCCAATAACCTTACTCCCTTTATCTCCCAAGTGGCTATCGGCAAGAGAGAGTGCCTCTCGGTCTTTGGTAATGATTATAATACCCCCGATGGTACCGGTGTTCGCGATTATATCCATGTGGTGGATCTTGCTAAAGGTCATATTAAGGCGCTGGAGGCTCAGGATGGTAAAACAGGCGTTTATACTTATAATCTCGGTACCGGCGAGGGCTATAGTGTGCTCGATGTAGTTCATGCTTTTGAAAAGGCCAGCGGTGTGAAGATCAATTATAAGATCGTAGACCGTCGGCCCGGCGATGTGGAGGCGCTTTATGCCGATACCGCAAAAGCTAAAGAAGAGATCGGTTTTGTGGCAGAAAAGAATCTGGATGATATGTGCCGCGATCTTTGGAATTGGCAAAAGAATAATCCTAACGGATTCAACGATTAAAAAACAAGTATCACAAAAAGAGAGGTGTAATTCTACACCTCTCTTTTTATGATATAAATATAAATATTTATATCATAAAAACAAGCATAATAAAGCCATTTATATATCAATATTCCGCTGACAAAAAATGTTATAAATATTTATATT
>JAZPYP010000070.1:0-49732 GCA_045544255.1 Eubacteriales bacterium
CAATTGAGGTTTCCGTTGCCAACTTCGGTCATATGATGATAGCCATAGTTTTCATGCTTTTATTGAATAATAATATTCAGCGCCATTACGCACAAAACAATGACCACAGAAAGAACGATGGTAATCTTAGAGAGGATGG
The DNA here is from genome assembly GCA_045544255.1 of Eubacteriales bacterium. Taxonomy (GTDB): domain Bacteria; phylum Bacillota; class Clostridia; order Oscillospirales; family QAKW01; genus QAKW01. Next base: position 140 of record JAZPYP010000070.1, read on the forward strand.
CATCGCGGCCGCGGCTCTTATTTTTGGAATAATAGCTATCGGCATCGGAACCACCGGCCATAGCACCCAAGCCCTGGGATTTACCCTGCTGAATGGCTACGCAAGCGATGATGGCCACTGCGCATACGATGATGGCTGCGCCGAGGATATACATTACTGCTGACATGAATTTCACAACCTTTCCCTTTGGAATTTGAAAACCGCTTATCAATTAGCGGATAGATGATTTGCTTGGTCATTATATCATAGCGAACCGGAAAAAGCAACCCTTTTTTAAAAAGAGGGAAGAATGGTTTTTGAACGGAGTTTAAAGAAAGGTTCACTCTACTTTACGGGGTTTTTAAACTTTTCCACAGACTTTTTCACCGCAAAACCGCCCTATCGCCCCTTTTCGACAGGGTTTTTAAACAATTCTGAACATTTTGAACAACTTTTTGAACAGTAATTTATGTAAACAAGAAAAATTATTTTTTCTTTTTCCAAAGGATAAAAAAGAGCCCGAAAAGGAATTCGATCCCCAAAATGCTCCAGAATAAAATGGTGCGAACCAAGGGGGTGAGCGGATGAATGCAAAGGGTAAGCATTCCGAGAAGGCTCAAAAGGAAGGGGAAAGCGCCAACATAAGCGGGAGCAGAAAAGGCAGGTTTCTTTTTGCCGAGCAGCCGCCAGCCGAGATAAAACCCTACCGAAAGTAGAGCCAGAACCAAAAGGCAGCCCCAGTTGGTCAGCTTCATCAAATCGGTGCCTGCAAGGATAAAGGAAGTGCCGGAATAGTAGATGCGGAAGAAATAGATAAAGCAGATCATGGCAAGATCGGTGATCACGCAGATCCCCGCCGCAAAGGGGGAGCGGAGCCGCTTTAAGAGGGGGGCAAGAAAATAAGCAATAAAGGCGCAGCCCATCAATTCGGTCGCCATGCTGAAAAGCTGCTCATGGTTTCCAAAAAGGGAAAGGGCCGGCAGCAATACAGCCAAAAGAGGCGCAACCGAAAGATAAAGCAAAAAGCCGCGGCTTACCACTGCTTCCTCCTCTTCCCCTCTTTTGATCCATTGGTAGAGGGCATAGCCAAAGAAGGCCAGCGCCAAAAAAGAAAGAATAGCCATGATCAGGCCGATATGATGGCGAAAGATATAATCCATTCGGTAATTTGCCATCCGCTCCAGCCACATCAGAATCCCTGCGCCGATGCAGGTAAAAAAGAGGATCAGGATCCGAGTGGTAAAGATCTCTTGCTTATTCAGATTGGTTTTCTTCATCTTATCTTCTCCTTTATAAATTTCCGCTGCGGTCTAAAAGGATCGGCATCAAAAAGGCGGCGGCCTCTTCGGTGCGCAAAATTCTGCGGCCAAGGGTGCAGGTGGGCAGGCTTTCCGCCTCCTGCGGGGTTAGGCCGCCCTCCGGCCCGATCAAAACCGCAAGGGTGCCCTCTTGAGGCAAAGGCGGCAAGGGCTCTTCGGAATTTTCATAGCAGATGAGGGCCAGATCCGCCTTTTTCATCTCTTCAATCGCCTCTTGGAAAGAGAGCACCGAAGAAAGCTCCGGCAGAATGCTTCTGCCGCATTGGGTGGCGGCAGAGAGAATGATCTTTTCCCAGCGCTTCCGCTTATTTTCGCCCGGCGCTTCTGCGCTTCGCTCGCTCTTCACCGGAATAAAGCGGCTGATTCCGAGAGGAGTGCACCGATGAAGCACTTCCTCCATTTTATCGCCCTTGGGCAGGCATTGGAAGAGGGAGATTTTTAAGGGGCATTCGGTAACCGAAGGGGTGCACTCCAGCACCTCGAAGGTGGCGGTATCTTTGGTGCAGGCGGTCATCTTCGCAAGGTAATCCATGCCGCTTCCATCGCAGAAAACAGCCCTCTCCCCAAGGCGCATCCGCCTTGAGCGGGTGAGATGCCGATAGGTATCGCCTTCAACGGTAAAGGTATCTTGAATTTCCGGTAAGAAAAAATGTTCCATTTTTTTAATTATTCTTCTCTCTTTGCAATAATGGCAACCCAGCCGCGCTCTTCTTCAATGGAGAGCACTTTAAGCCCCGCTTTGGGCATGGCGGCGAGAAGCTCTTCTTTGCGGGTATCGATAATGCCGGAAGCGATAAAAAGGCCGCCGGCGAGCAAAACCTTATGCAGATCCTTCAAAAGAGTGAGGATCACATCTGCCACTATATTGGCAGTAACGATCGGGTATTGCCCTTCCACCGCCTCTAAAAGATCGCCTGCCTCATATCGGCAGCGATCGGCAAGGCCATTCAGCTCGGCATTGCGCCGCGCCACTTCCACTGCAAGGCGGTCGATATCGCAACCAAAGGCGCTCTCTGCTCCAAGGAGCACTGCGCCGATGGAAAGAATACCGCTTCCGCAGCCGATATCTAAAACCTTTTTTCCTGCAAGGTCGGCTTGGGTGAGGGCTTTAAGGCAAAGGCGAGTGGTCTCATGGGCGCCGGTGCCAAAAGCCATGCCCGGATCGATCTCCATAATGGTTTCGCCCTCTTTGGCGGTATAGTTTTCCCACATGGGCACAACAGTAAGCCGCTCCACATGGATCGGCTTATAATATTGCTTCCAACCGCTCTGCCAATCCTCTTCGGGCAGATCGGAAACAGTGATCTCCAAAGTGCCGTAAAGGGCGCGATCGGGGGAGTTTTTCAACTCTTCGATCCGCTCCTCAATATCCTTCAGCATCGCAAGGCCCTGAGGATTATCGGCGGCATAAACCTTTATAAGGGTGCGGCCGGTGAGCCGCTCCTGCAGGGATTCATCTACATAATCCCAATGCGGGGTAACGGTATCAATAAATTCCTGAAAATCCTTTGGATCGATCACTTCAAATCCGCCGACGCCTGCGGCGATCAGCAGATTGCTCACCGCCTCCTGACCGGTGGAGAGGGTTTCAATATTCATTTGCTTATAGATCATTTTGATAAAATTTCTCCTATAATATAATTGGAAAGGCGAAAGCCTTTTTCATTTAAAGCAAGGCGATCCCCATGAATGGTAATAAAGGGGCGCAAGGGGGCAAGATCCAGCGATTGCGGCAGGAGCTTCATAGGCACACCTTCTATTGTGCGCAAGCCTAAAAGGATCTGCTCTTCTCTTGCTTCCTCCTCCCCGATGGGCAGGGGATCCTGCAGGGTGAGGGGATCCTTGATAAAGCCTTCGGTATCGGCAGGATATGCATAGCGCACCCCCTGATAAAAGGAATGGGCCGAGGGCCCAAGCCCCAGATAATCGGTGCGGCGCCAATAGGCCAGATTATGGCGGGAGAAATAGCCCTCTTTTCCGAAATTGGAGATCTCATAATGGATCAGGCCCTGCTCCTTTGCCTTTTGGCAGAGCAGGGCATGGAGCCGCTCCTCTTGCTCTTCTTCCATGGGGGCAAGGCCCCTTTCATAGAGGGGCGTTCCCTCCTCGATCTGAAGAGAATAGGCTGAAAGATGGGTAAGGGGGAAGGAAAGAAGCCGATCAAGAGTTTCCCCAAAGCTTTCTTCTGTTTGCTCCGGTATGCCATACATGACATCGGCGCTCACATTGGCAAATCCTGCCTCAAAAATCATCTTGAGCGCCTCTTCTGCCCTCTTTGCATCATGAAGCCTGCCCAAAGCGGAAAGCTCTTTATCCTGCAGGGATTGCACCCCTAAAGAGAGCCGATTTACCCCGCTTTCTTTTAAGGCCTTCAGCAAGGGGAGATCAGTGCTTTCGGGATTGAGCTCCATGGTGATCTCAATATCCTCTTTAAAGCCAAAGGCGCTCCTTGCGCAATCGATCAGCCTTTTGATATTTTGGGCGCCCAGAAGGGCAGGGGTGCCGCCGCCGAGATAAAGGGTGGAAAGGGGCTTGGCCTCTTTGCCGAATCGGGCGATGGCCTGCTCCATGGCGGCGGTATAGCGCTCGATTTCGCAGGGGGGCGCCGAATGAAAGGCGCAGTAGCGGCATTTTCTTTTGCAGAAGGGGATATGAAGATAGAGGCTCAGCATGGTCAGGAATCCAATTTGAGCACTGCCATAAAGGCTTCATGAGGCACTTCCACCGAGCCAAGCTGCCGCATCTTCTTCTTTCCTTCTTTTTGCTTTTCCAAAAGCTTTTTCTTTCGGGTAATATCACCGCCATAGCACTTGGCCAGAACATCCTTGCGCAGGGCCTTCACCGTTTCGCGGGCGATGATCTTGCCGCCGATGCAGGCCTGAATGGGGATCTCAAAAAGTTGGCGGGGGATATGCTCCTTCAGCTTTTCCGACATTCTTCTTGCTCTCGGATAAGCCTTATCCTTATGCACAATGAAGGAAAGGGCATCCACCACTTCGCCATTGAGCATAATATCCAGCTTCACCAGCTCGCTTTCCCGATAATCGGCCAGCTCATAGTCGAGAGAGGCATAGCCGCGGGTGCGGGATTTTAAGGTATCAAAGAAATCATAGATGATCTCGCCCAGCGGCAGCTCATAATGCAGCGTTACCCGATCGGCATCTAAATAGCTGGTATTAATATAAACACCGCGGCGATCCTGGCAAAGATCCATGATATTGCCGATAAATTCCTTCGGAGTTAAAATATCGGCCTTCACAAACGGCTCTTCCGTCATGGCAATGGAGCCGGGATCGGGATAATTGGTGGGGTTATCAATGCGAAGCGTTTCCCCGTTGGTTTTGGTAACCCGATAGCTTACCGAAGGAGCAGTAGTAATAATATCGATCTGGAATTCCCGCTCGATCCGCTCCTGAATGATCTCCATATGCAAAAGCCCCAAAAAGCCGCAGCGGAAACCAAAGCCAAGGGCGATGGAGGTTTCGGGCTCGAAAAGGAAGGAAGCATCGTTGAGCTTAAGCTTTGCAAGAGCTTCCTTTAAATCATCGTATCTTGCGCCATCGGCAGGGTAAATACCGGAGAATACCATGGGGGTGCAGGGCTTATAGCCCGGCAGGGGCTCGGCGCAGGGGCGCGCGCTATTGGTAACGGTATCGCCAACGCGGGTATCCTCAACGCTCTTGATGGAGGCGGTGAGATAGCCAACCTGCCCTGCTTGCAGAATGCCGCTTGCTTCAAAGCCCAAGGGGCGCAAAAAGCCGCATTCCACCACATCGAATTCCGCGCCGGTAGCCATCATGCGGATGCGATCACCGGTCTTAAGGGTGCCCTCCATCATGCGGATATAAACGATAACCCCTTTATAGCTATCATAATAACTATCAAAGATCAGCGCGGAAAGGGGCGCGGCAGGATCTCCTTCGGGGGCGGGAATCTCCTTTACCACCGATTCCAGAACTGCCTGCATATTGATATTATTTTTTGCGGAAACTCTGGGAGCCTCCATTGCCGGAATGCCGATCACATCCTCGATTTCATGGGCTACCCGCTCCGGATCGGCGGCAGGCAGGTCGATCTTATTGATCACAGGGAGAAGCTCCAGATCATTATCCAGCGCAATATAGGTATTGGCCAAGGTTTGCGCCTCGATGCCTTGGGAAGCATCCACCACCAATACTGCCCCTTCGCAGGCGGCAAGGGCGCGGGAAACTTCATAGTTGAAATCCACATGCCCCGGAGTATCGATCAGGTTGATTTCATAATCCTCCCCGTCTTCCCCTTTATAATCCAGCCGCACAGCGCGGGCCTTAATGGTAATGCCCCGCTCCCGCTCCAGCTCCATATTATCCAAAAGCTGATCTTCCATCTCCCGCTTCTCAACTGTATTGCAAAGCTCCAGAAGCCGATCGGCGATGGTGGATTTTCCATGGTCAATATGGGCGATAATTGAAAAATTGCGAATATTTTTTTGGTTCACGCGTTAGCCCTCCGAATTGTTTTAAACATCCACTTCAGGGATAGAAGGATAGTCATCTTGATCTTCATCTGCGGTTATCCTTTGATGAAGAACCCGCCAATGAAGCGAGGAAAGGATCTGCACGCTTAAGAGCATCAAAGCAATTCCGTTGATGGCGGTGCAGACCATTTGGATCGAGAAGATGCCCTTTGCCACGCGCATCAGCGGCGCAAGGTTGGCGCAGGGGAAAAGGAGCAGCATCCAATAGCAGCAGCGGGCAAGGCGGGCTCTCGAAGTGGTGGCATCGGCCATCATCTTCATCACCAGAAGGGTGATCAGGGATTGAGCGCAAAGGGCCAAGGTTTCCAAAACATGGCCGCTGATATGAATCTCCTTATAGGTGGTCCAGAAATAAACGATGATCAGCGCCACAATCTGAATGGTAGGCAGAATTGCTGCCATGCCCAAAGCCTTGCGGGTTTTGGAAGCGGCGATCCAGCCGATAGATCCCAAAAGGCAGGCAAGCCCTGCGATGATCGAAAGCTTATTGAAGGCCAGAATGCGGCCCACACCGTCGATAGCGGTAACAATACCAACCACCAAAAAATAAAATTGCAGATGGGAGGAGCCGCCGATCAGCTCTTGGCTTCCCATCTCTTCTCCGCCGCGCTCTATGCCGCAAAAAAGGCTCCAAAGGAAACCGGCGATCAAAATGCCGACCAAAGCTCCTTTCAGAAAATCAGCCAAAGGGGTATTGAAATAATAGCCGGCATAGTCGATAGTCAGAAGGTATTCAAATGCTCGGAGGATGCCGGCGGCAAGGCCGATGAAAAGGCAGCCCCAAAGACCTTTTTTGATGCGCATAATAAAAAGATCTCCTTTAATAATAAAAATAGTTATACATTTTATATTATATAGAAATGAGCCAAAAAAGTAAATAGGTTTTGCGAGAAATTATTGCAATCGGAAAGAGTTTATGGTATTATTTAAAATTAGAGAATAAAGAACGAGGTTAAATTATGATCATTATTGAAGATTATAAGCAAAAATATCAGGAATTCAAAAAGGATCTTGAAAATTTGGAGCAGGCTTTGAAGATTGCTGCATTGCGGCAGCAGATCGAAGAAGATGAGGCCCTTACCGCTGCCCCCGGCTTTTGGGATGACATTCAAAATTCCCAAAAGGTGCTGCAGGTTATCAAGAATAATAAAAAGACAGTTGAAAATTTCGAAAAGATGGTGGCGGCTCATGAGGATCTCGGCGCCCTTTTGGAGATGGCCGAGATGGAGCCCGAAGAGATGGAAGCAGATGTGGTGCGGGATTTCGATGCCTATGAAAAGCAGCTTGAGGCCGCCAACCTGCAAACTCTTTTGAGCGGGGAATTCGATCAGAATAATGCTATCATTACCTTCCATGCCGGTGCCGGCGGCACCGAGGCGCAGGATTGGGTGGAGATGCTTTATCGCATGTATCTGCGGTTTGCCCAGCGCCATGAATATAAGGTAACGGTATTGGATTATCTTGATGGAGATGAAGCCGGTATTAAGAGCGCCTCGATTCTGGTAGAGGGGCAATATGCTTATGGCTATCTGAAGAGCGAAATGGGGGTTCATCGCTTGGTTCGCGTTTCTCCCTTTGATGCTTCCGGCCGGCGCCAAACTTCCTTTGCCTCTGTTGAGGTGATGCCGGAAATCGATGATAGCGTGGAGGTGGAGATCCGCCCCGAGGATATTAAGATGGAAGTGTTCCGCTCCAGCGGTGCAGGCGGCCAGAAGGTAAATAAAACCTCTTCGGCAGTGCGCTTGATCCATCTGCCCACCGGTATCACTGTTTCCTGCCAGAATGAGCGCAGCCAGTTCCAAAATAGAGATATGTGCATGAAGATGCTTAAGGCGAAGCTCATCGAGATCAAGGAGCGGGAAAACCTTGAGAAGATCGAAGATATTAAGGGCGACCAGATGAGTAACGGCTGGGGGAGCCAGATCCGCTCCTATGTATTCATGCCCTATACCCTTGCTAAAGACCATCGCACCAATTTTGAGATGGGCAATATAAATGCCGTTATGGATGGCGACATTGATGGATTTATTAATGCATATCTCATCTACCTCTCCCATAAGTAAAAGGGGTAGACGCTCGAAAATGGCGCATCTTCCGATCTTCCGCCCATCGGCGTATCGACATACGCCTTCGGTTGGAGAAATCGAAACCTGCATCCATTTTGGAGCGTCTCAGATGAGCGAGTAAAAAATAACATTTGAATGAGAAAAAGCCACCCTGTGAGGGGTGGCTTTTATGTTGCCTTCGGCAAAAAAATGGATACTGTGAGAGAGGCGCAGGGATTTTTCTTTGCAGGGAAGCTTTCTGCCCGAAGGCATACGTTTGTATGCCGAAGGAGCAAAAGGTTTTCTGCGGAGGAAAAGACTAAGCCGACCCAAAGAGGCAAGAGTGGATTTTTCATCCTTTATTTACAATTTATCCCTTGACAAATCAGGCATTTGGCGGTAAACTACATTTAGCACTCGGAAGGCGAGAGTGCTAAAACAATATAAAAGAAGGTTGATTTTAAAATGGCTAAAAAGCAATTTAAAGCAGAATCCAAGCGTCTTTTGGAGATGATGATCCATTCTATCTATACTCAGAAGGAGATTTTTCTTCGGGAGCTGATCTCCAATGCATCGGATGCTTCGGATAAAAGCTATTATAATGCCCTCCTTGGGGGCAAGGCGCCCGATCGGGATCGATATGAAATTCATCTGTCGGTCGATAAAGGGGCTCGAACCCTTGCGATTTCTGACCATGGTATCGGCATGGATAAAGAAGAGTTGGAGAAGAATCTCGGCACCATTGCCGAGAGCGGTTCTTTAAAATTCAAGGCCGAGCAGGAGGAAAAAGAGGGCGTTGATATTATCGGCCAATTCGGTGTTGGCTTCTATTCGGCCTTTATGGTAGCCGATGAGATTTCGGTTTGCTCCAAAAAGGAAGGGGCGGAAGAAGCTTTCTGCTGGAGCTCCAAGGGCAGCGATGGCTATACCATTAAAGAGGCTGAAAAAGCCGAAAGCGGCACCACTATAACGCTGCATATTAAGGAAAATACCGAAACCGATACCTATGATGAATTTTTAGAGGAATATCATCTGGTAGGGCTTGTGAAAAAATATTCCGATTTTATTAAATATCCCATCACCATGGAGCGGCAAAAATCCCGCAAAAAAGAGGATAGCGAGGAATATGAGCAATATACCGAGAAGGAAACCCTCAATAGCCGCGTGCCCCTTTGGAAGAAGGCCAAAAAGGAGCTCTCCAAAGAGGATTATGAGAATTTCTATCGCGCCCAGCGCTATGGCTTTGATGAGCCTGCCAAGGTGATCCATAATCATGTGGAAGGGAATCTTACCTATACAGCCCTTCTTTATATCCCCTCTGCAGCCCCCTTCGATTTTTATACCAAGGATTTCAAGAAGGGCTTGGCGCTCTATTCCAATGGGGTGATGATCATGGAAAAATGCGCCGATCTCTTGCCGGATTATTTTGGGTTTGTGCAGGGGCTTGTGGATTCCGCTGATCTCTCCCTCAATATCTCCCGCGAGCTTTTGCAGCAGGATCATCAGCTCAAAGCGATCTCCCAAAACCTGACCAAAACCATTCGCAAGGAGCTTCTTTCCCTTTTGGAGAAGGATCGGGAGAATTATATTAAATTCTTCGAGGCCTTTGGCCGCACCTTGAAATATGGCCTTTACAGCGATTGGGGCATGAATAAAGAAACCCTGCAGGATCTTCTGATCTTCCGCTCTTCTGCCAATGATGGCTATACCGCCCTGAAGGAATATACCGAGCGGATGCCCGAAGAGCAGAAATTTATCTATTACGGCACCGGCGAATCCAAGGCCAAGATCCTCGCTACCCCCGCCGCAGAAGGCGTTTTGGCAAAGGGCTATGAGCTTCTTTGCTTTACCGAGGATGTGGATGAATTTGCCATTAAGATGCTTGGTAGCTATGCCGAGAAGGAATTTAAGAATATCACCGATGCCGATCTTGGCTTTGAGCAGGATGAGAAGCCTTCCGAAGAGCATGAAGAGCTGATGAAGAAGATCAAGGAGGCTCTGGGCGAGAAGGTATCCGACGTGAAGGTTTCGGCCCGCCTTGTGAGCCATCCGGCTTGCCTTTCTTCCAAGGGTGCCATCTCCATCGAGATGGAAAAGGTGCTCTCCATGAATCCCGATGGCAATCAGCCAAAGGCAGAAAAGGTGTTGGAGATCAATGCAGCGCATCCCCTCTTTAAGCAATTGGAAGAGGCAGATGAGAGCCGCCTTGCCACCCTCTCCGAAGTGCTCTTCAATCAGGCCCTTTTGATTGAGGGCTTGCCCATCGAAGATCCTGTGGCTTATAGCAACGCTATCTGGTCTTTGCTTGAAAAATAATGCAATGAAAATTTACCGAAGCAAATTTTGCTTCGGGATTTTTTTGACGGATTTACTAAAAAGAAATAGTGATTTTTAAGCAGAATGACGAGGCTATGTTACATTTGCGTTACATTTTTGCGATTTGCTTGAATTGGCGATTTTTACCAAATATAATAAAATTGTAAGAAGATCATGAACGAGGAGAGCTGAAGAAATGAGGCGTTAAGAGTTGCTGATTCGTGGGTAGATCAGAGCAATAATTATCAAAGAACGCTTTTGTCAAAATATGTTGGAACCGGTGAATCGGATGCGATAAATCTTGCTTGATGGGTATTTGAGGAGGATCACATCATGAAAAAAAGACTTAAAATTACGATTGTGATTTTAGCATCGGTGCTGGTGGTAAATGTTGGAATTATTGTGGCTCTGGCATTAAGCGGTATAATAAATAAATCGGCTGTTAAGCAAAGTGAATTGGCTTACAGTTCCGGATGGGTGAACCGCAAGGAGATAAGCGAAACGAAAACTTTAAAATTATCGGGGGAAGAGAAAAAACTGACCTATGAGAATAGCCGAAAGCTTTCGCAGGATCAAGTTATAGACGTTTATCGAGATGAAAATAATGTTGAATATCGCTTTGAAGGTGAGCGTTTAGTGGCAGTTGTAGATCAGTCTGTTTTTAATCAAGGGTATAAGTCTAAAGGAGCGATCAGCCGTGATGAAAGCATTGAGATCGCGAAAAAGCATTTGATAGAGGTTTATGGCGAGGACCTTGAGGGATATATGATGGATGAGGTCCAAAGAGATGGATCTTCAATCCATATAATTTTCACCAAAGAACGAGAAAAAACCGAGTTTGCCGGTGGGGCAAGCATCAGAGTTTCAATGACAACCGACGGGACAGTCTACCAAAGCATGCTCCCGTATGAAAAATATCTGAACTTTAATGAAATTCTTTTGAATGGTATTACAAAAAAAGACATCGAGAAATTTGTTGAAGAACAAGTGAAGGAACGCTATGGAGACAGAGTGCGCACCTGGGAAATCGATGGAGACGGCGTTGTAACTCAGGTCAACGGAAAATATTGTTTGGAAATCGGAGTCATTCTGACAATGCCCCGCAATGTGGACGGCATGGAATATGAATTGGAAATCGCAGAACTATTCTATTATGCCCTTGAATAAGCCCCCTTCTCGATGGCCTATGGCAACGCTATCTGGGTTCTTTTGGAAAAATAATGCAATGAAAAAATAAATGTCACAATATGGTAAAATAAAAAGTGTTATAAGTGAAAGGGGGGGGTAAAATGATGGATTCAAAAAAACTTGCAGCTGCAATGAATCAATATGGCGATATGGTTTATCGGATCGCTATGGCGATCCTTTGCCATCCGGAGGATGCCGAGGATGCGGTGCAGAATACTTTCTTGCGCTATTATCGAAAAGCCCCTCAGTTTAATGATGCGGAGCATGAGCGGGCCTGGCTGATTCGGGTGGCGGTAAATTGTTCCCGTTCCCTTTCTACTTATCGAAGCCGCCATTGCCATGAGCCCTTGGAGCATTATAAAACGGCGGCGGTCCCCTCTTCCATCCTTCCCGAATTATTATGGTGCCTGCCTCAAAAGGAGCGGGAGCTTTTGCAGCTCCGCTATGGGGAGGGTTATACCTCAGAAGAAATCGGAGAGATTTTAGGCTGCAGCGGTGTGACAGTTCGCAAAAGGCTCGAGCGAGCCAAAAAGCGAGCAGAAAAAATATATAAGAAGGAGGTTTTGCAATGAAGCTTCGTTGGGATGAATTGCGATCTGCCGAAAGCGGCTGGAAGCTGGACGGATTCAAGCGCGGGCAGATTCTGGATCAATGTCTGAAGGGTGAAAAAGCCGGCGGATTTCCTTGGCGCCTGATCGGCATTCCTCTGGCTTATGCAGGAGCGGTGGCGGCAATGATTTTAGTTGCAATTTTGATCTGGCCTCTTATTCGGCAACCCAATAGCGAGAAAACTGTTTATATAGAGGGCGCAGGTGCAGAATCGGGCGCCGCCCCCGCCCCTTATGTGGAAAATGCGAAGACTGAGGAGAGCGGCAGCGAAATGGAAGAACCCTCCGAAGAAGGGGAAAAGGCTGCTGCCCATAATCAAAAAGAAGAGAAGCCTGCCGAAAAGGAAGAGGCGGATCAAAATCTTCCTCCCAAACAGGAAGAAAAAGAGGAGCAACCCGCTGAAGAGAAGGGGGAGCCAACTCTGATCAATCTTCCTGCCATCGAAAGGCGCTATGATTATGATGATTTTATCATCGATCCCGAAAAAAATCCGGTGGATGAGGCGGCCGCCATCGGGCTTGCCCGCCAATTTCTGACCGATGAATTCGGCGCCGAAAAGATATCCCTTTTCAGCGGCACCGAATGTAAATTTTATAAATCCGGTGTTTATGATAAGGGGTATTATTGGATTTCTTTTTATTATCCCATGGGTGAGGATGGCTATATCCATGGCCCCGGACCGAGCGTGAAGATCTCGGAATACGGCGGAGTGATGGAAAGTTATGGCTGCCCGGAACTGAAGAATTTTGATTTAAATCTTTTGAAGGGCTGGAGCAAGGCGGAGTTGAAGCAAAAGCTGATGAAGCAGCTGACCGCTCGCCATGGAGATAAGGCGACAGATCTGACGATGGAATCGGTGCACCTCAGCCAAGGGGAGAAGGGAACAACACTTTTGATTACCACTGACGCCTTGATCGACTATGAGCTTTCCCATAACGGGCATAAGAGTGTTTCTTTTACCTACTGTTTCGAAACCGATAGCTGGGAGGAACCGGTTTATTGCCTTTGAGGAAATAAGATAATGGCAAAGGAGGGCTGAAGAAATGAAGCGTTTATTAGCAGCATTGCTGGTTTGTTTACTGATGCTTTGCGGATGCAAGGTTTATTGGGACGATGATGCGGTGCCTGCAGAAAAAGTGGAAAAACAGCCGGGCGAGAATGGCGCAGAAACGCCCGGAGAGAAGGCGCCCTCTGCCGAAGAGCATGGGGGCGCTTCGGAAGGGAATCCTATGCCGATGAACTCCGAAAATCAGGGAGCGGAGAAGGGCTCCAAAACCATGTTTGCTCGAGTGGAATATTGCAGCACCGGTAAATTGGATTGCCTTACAAGCGGAGCGTTGGGTGCGCATTTTGATTACGAGATCTTTTATTATGGGATCGAGAACTTTTATATCAAGGTGGATGGCAAGGAGATCGAGCTTCGTAAAGCCCTGAAAAAGGATCCGAAGGTGATGGATGCCCTCTATGCCGAATGGAAAGGGGATCATGGAACCCAATACCTCTATAAGGACGGCGGCTCGGTAAAATATCCTTATGAGCTTTATATTGCCTATAAGCTTCATCAGCTTCAACCGAAGGGCGACGCAGTATATGAAGATCTGATCCTATGTGGCCCCGGAACAAGTCTTGAATTTCTATGCGAACTTATTGAAGAAGAAGGATACAGAGCGCGAAAGCCTGCCGAGTCGATTGTTAAACGGGTGGAATACAGCGAGAAAAATGCGATGGAATGGCTAACGGAGGGCGAGCTTGGTAAGCTCTTCGAATATGACATTTTTTATCTCGGTATTAAAAATTTTTATATTACGGTGGATGGCAAGGAGATCGAGCTGCGGCAGGCGTTGGCAAAGGATCCTGCCATCATCGATACTCTTTATAAGGAATGGCGGGAGGATCATGGGAGCCGATATGCCTTTTACGACGGCGGCTCGGTGCTATACCCCTATAAAACCTATACGGCTTTTCGGGTGGTATTTCCTACCAATAATCTCAATGGAGTTCAGGAACGGGATTTAGTGCTCTGCTGCGAGGGAACCCTTAGCGAGATAGGGGAAAAAATCGATCAAAAACGGGGATATAAGGCTGTTTATTATAAAGCTGCTGCATTGGGCAAAGAGAATCCTCCTACCTTTGACCTTGATCGCTACGGTTGGTTTGCCTTTAATTTCGGATCGATTGCCGATGATGGGGTATTGGGCACCTATCGGGAGGAAAACGGTAAATTGATCTTGCAGGTAACGGGAGAGCGAGGGGATCGGTTTATTTTTGAGAAGACCGAAGAGGGATATCGCTATCTTGAAAAGGAATCCGCTACCGCTCTTCCGCTGCCGGACGGCACTCTTTTCAGCCCGCTTGATAGATGATCCGCTTCCAACGGCGGAAGGCGAAAATGAAAAAAATAAAATGCGAAGGAGATTTTCTCCTTCGCATTTTTATTTAGTTTTGATTGGCATTGGCGGGGCTGCCGCAGCATTTTTTATATTTCTTGCCGCTGCCGCAGGGGCAGGGATCATTGGGGCCAACCTTTTTGCCCACTTTGGCGGGGGCCTTTTTCTTGGTATCGCTCCCATCACCGGAGGTGCCGGTTTCCTTCGCCACTGCTTGGCGCTGAGGGCCTTCTTCGGTGCGGAAGCGCAAGGTGAGCAGCCCTTTGGCGGTTTCCTCTTTGATCCGCTCGATCATGGCATCGAAGATATCAAAGCTTTGGATTTTGAATTCTACCAAGGGGTTGCGCTGGCCATAGGCTTCAAGGCCGATGCTTTGGCGCAGATCGTCCATCACATCGATATGCTCCATCCAATTACGGTCTACACTATGCAGCAAGATAACCCGCTCGGCCTCCCGCATCTTTTGGGCGCCGTATTCCTGCTCTTTTTTCTCATAGGCGGCAAAGGCCCGCTCCTTGAGCAGATCGGCAATATCGCCCACTTCAAGGTTTTCGAGTTCTTCTTTGGTATACTGAAGGTCGGTGGGGGCAAGAAGAAGCCCATCCCAACGCTGATGCAGAGCGGCAAAATCCCAAAGGGTGGGATCCTCGGGGTTCACAATGCTTTGGGCCTCTCCGGCCAGAAAATCGCTCATCATCTTCATAACATGGTCTTTCACATCGGCGTTGGCCAAAACCTTGGCCCGCTCCTGATAGATCTTTTCGCGCTGAAGATTCATCACATCGTCGTATTCCAAAACATTGCGGCGGCGGGCGGAGTTCTGCCCCTCTACCCGCTCTTGGCTGCGCTCAATCAGGCCGGAGAGCATCTTTGCCTCCAAGGGTTGCTCTTCGGGCATTTTGAAGGCATTCATCATCACCTGCACCCTCTCGCCGCCGAAAAGGCGCATCAGATCATCTTCCAAAGAAAGATAGAACCGCGTGGAGCCGGGATCTCCTTGGCGGCCTGCGCGGCCCCGAAGCTGATTATCGATCCGGCGGCTTTCATGGCGCTCGGTGCCAAGGATAAAGAGGCCGCCCACAGCGCGCACCCGCTCGGCTTCTTCCTTAATGGAAGCAGAAAATTCTTTTAAAGCATTTTGATAGAAGGCGCGGGCTTCCAAAACCTCTTGCTTATCGGTTTCGGCAAAGCCGGTGGCTTCTTGAATAATATCGTCCTCATAGCCTTGCTTGGCAAGGGCTTCGTTGGCCAAAAATTCTGCGTTACCGCCCAGCATAATATCGGTACCGCGGCCGGCCATATTGGTGGCAATGGTAACCGCGCCGAATTTACCGGCTTGGGCGATGATGGCGGCCTCCTTTTCATGGTGCTTGGCGTTGAGCACATGATGGGGGATTCCCTGCCGCTTGAGAAGGGCAGAAAGGATCTCGCTCTTTTCGATAGAAATGGTACCCACCAAAACCGGCTGACCGATTTTATGGCACTCCTCGATTTGATGGATCACATTGATAAATTTGCCCTTTTCGGTCTTAAAGACCATATCCGGATGATCGAGGCGGATATTTTCCCGATTGGTGGGAATCTCCACCACATCCAGCGAATAAGTGCCCCGAAATTCATCTTCCTCGGTCAGAGCGGTACCGGTCATACCGGAAAGCTTATGATAGAGGCGGAAATAATTCTGCAGGGTAACAGAGGCAAGGGTTTTGCTCTCTTTTTCAACCGTTACCCCTTCCTTGGCTTCCAATGCCTGATGAAGCCCTTGATTATACCGCCGACCATACATGATGCGGCCGGTGAATTCATCAACGATCAGCACCTGCCCGTCTTTCACCACATAGTCGATATCCCGCTTCATGGTGCCCCTTGCCTTGAGGGCCTGATTGATATGATGGGAGATCTCCATATTATCGGGATCGGCCAGATTTTCCAGATGGAAGAACTGCTCCGCTTTTTCCACACCCTTTGCAGTAAGGGTGGCAAGGCGGCGCTTTTCCTCGATGATATAATCGGCATTTTGCAGCTCTCTGTGCTGGGCTTCAGTCAGCTCGCGGCCCATCAGGAATTCCTCATATTCCATTCTTGCCCAAGCATCATAATCCGCCTTATCATCGGTCCGCACAACCTTGAAGGAGCGCAAGCTCTTTACAAAGTTATCCGCCAACTGATACATTTCGGTGGATTTTGCGCCCTGACCGCTGATGATCAGCGGGGTGCGGGCCTCATCGATCAAAATGGAATCCACTTCGTCTACAATAGCGAAGGCATGGCCTCTTTGGAATTGCTGGGCTTTATAAAGGGCCATATTATCCCGCAGGTAATCAAAGCCGAATTCATTATTGGTACCATAGGTGATATCCGCTTCATAGGCGGCCTTTTTTTCGTCGGGATTCATTCCGCTCAAAACAAGGCCCACATTCAGCCCCAAATAGCGGTAGACCTTGCCCATCCATTCGCTATCGCGGCGGGCAAGATATTCATTAACAGTTACCACATGAACCCCTTCACCCGTCAGCGCGTTCAGGTAGGCGGGCAAGGTGGCCACCAAGGTTTTTCCTTCACCGGTCTTCATCTCGGCGATGCGCCCCTGATGGAGCACAATGCCGCCGATAAGCTGCACCGGATAATGCTTCATTCCCAAAACCCGCCAAGCGGCCTCCCGCATGGTGGCAAAGGCATCGGGGAGGATCTGATCGAGGGTTTCCCCCTTTTGAAGGCGCTCCTTCAGAAGGGCAGTCTGCCCCTTGAGGGCTTCCTCCGAAAGGGCGGCATATTCCTCTTCTTTGGCAAGGATCTGATCCACAATCGGTTGAATTCTTTTCAGCTCCCGATCACTGTGGGACCCGAATAATTTATTGAAAAATCCCATGATTTTACTCCTTTTTTTCAAACTATCTTCTATTTTAACATAACTTTTACAGTATTTCCACTATAAATCTATGAATTTTCAGTAAAATTATGAAAATAAAAGGATTGAAAAAGGGGAAAAATGATGATAAAATAATGGGTGGAAAAAATTTTATTTATATAAAGGAGAACTTTGCAATGGCTTACAACAAGAAGACTGTAGACGACATTAATGTAAAGGGCCAAAAGGTTTTGGTTCGTTGCGATTTTAATGTCCCCCTCAAAAATGGTGTGATCACCGATGAGAACCGCATCAATGCCGCTCTCCCCACTATTAAGAAATTGATCGCCGATGGCGGAAGAGTAATCCTCTGCTCCCATATGGGCAAGCCCAAGGGTGAGCCCAAGCCCGAATTGAGTCTGGCTCCTGTTGCTGCCCGCCTTTCCGAAAAGCTCGGTCAGGAAGTGGTATTTGCTGCCGATGATAATGTGGTTGGCGAAAATGCCAAGGCTGCTGTGGCTGCTATGAAGGATGGCGATGTTGTGCTTCTGCAGAATACCCGCTATCGCAAAGAAGAGACCAAGAACGGCGAAGAGCTCTCCGCAGAGCTCGGCTCCTTGGCTGATATTTTTGTTAACGATGCTTTTGGTACCGCTCACCGCGCGCACTGCTCCACCGTTGGTGTGGTCAGCCATGTGAAGGAAGCTGTTGCAGGCTACCTGATCGGTAAAGAGCTGGAGTATCTGGGCAATGCAGTTGATGCCCCCGCCCGCCCCTTTGTTACCATTCTGGGCGGCGCAAAGGTTGCCGATAAATTGAATGTTATCGAGAACCTTTTGAATAAGGCTGATACTCTGATCATCGGCGGCGGTATGGCTTATACCTTCCTTGCTGCCAAAGGCTATTCTGTTGGTACCTCCCTTCTGGATGAGACCAAGATCGATTATTGCCGCGATATGATGAAGCAGGCAGAAGAGAAGGGCGTTAAGCTCCTGCTGCCCGTTGATTGCACCATCACCAAGAATTTCCCCGATCCCATCGATGGCGAGATCGAGATCTCTGTTGTGGATGCCGATAAGATCCCTGCTGATATGCAGAGCCTGGATATCGGCCCCAAGACCGCAGAGCTTTATGCAGAAACTGTGAAGAGCGCCAAGACTGTTGTATGGAATGGTCCTATGGGCGTATTCGAGAATCCCACCCTCGCAAAGGGCACCTTGGCTGTTGCTAAAGCAATGGCTGAAACCGATGCTGTTACCGTAATCGGCGGTGGCGATAGCGCAGCCGCAGTAAATACCCTCGGCTTTGGCGATAAGATGACTCATATCTCCACCGGTGGCGGCGCTTCCCTTGAGTTCCTCGAAGGCAAAGAGCTGCCCGGTATTGCTGCTCTGAACGATAAGTAAAAATTATAGGGCCGGCGCATTTGGCGCTAAAGTCGCCTTTTCGCTTTCGCCGTATTGATATACGCCTTCAAGCGAAGAAGCCGCCTTTATCATCCAAATGCATCCGGCCCAAACTTATATTAATTATAAAACAGGAGAAAAGAAAAATGAGAAAATACGTAATTGCAGGTAACTGGAAGATGAATAATACTCCCGCCGAGGCTGCTGCTTTGATCGAGGAGATGAAGCCTTTGGTGGCTGATGCCAAGTGCGAGGTTGTGCTTTGCGTTCCTTTTGTGGATATCGCTGCCGCTCAAGAGGCTGCAAAGGGCTCCAATATTAAGATCGGCGCTGAAAATGTGCATTTCGCTGCAAGCGGCGCTTATACCGGCGAGATCTCTGCCGAGATGCTGGTTGCTTGCGGAGTGGAATATGTTGTAATCGGCCATAGCGAGCGTCGGCAGTATTTCGGAGAGACCGATCAGACTGTAAACCTGCGCACTCTGGCTGCTTTGAAGGCAGGCCTTAAGCCCATTGTTTGCGTTGGCGAAACCTTGGAGCAGAGAGAACTTGGCTATACCGAAACCCTTTTGAAATATCAAACCAAGATGGCGCTGACCAATGTTACCGAAGAGCAGCTTGCCAATGTGGTGATCGCTTATGAGCCTGTTTGGGCCATCGGCACCGGCGTTACCGCTACCGATGATCAGGCAGATGAGGGCAATGGCTATGTTCGCGCTGCAGTTGCCGAAATGTTTGGCGAGAAGGCTGCCGATGAGATCACTGTGCAGTATGGCGGATCTATGAACGCTAAAAATGCAGAAGGCCTTTTGGCAAAGCCCAATGTTGATGGCGGCCTGATCGGCGGCGCTTCCTTGAAGGCCGGCGATTTCGCTACTGTTGTTCATGGAGTAAAATAATGATGAAAAAGCCTTTAGTTCTTTGTATCCTTGATGGCTTTGGCAATAATCCCGAAACCGAAGGAAATGCCATTTTTGCCGCTAAAACTCCCAATATCGATGCTTTGAAAGAAAATTGCCCCACCACCGCGATCGGCGCTTCCGGTATGGATGTGGGCCTGCCTGATGGGCAGATGGGCAATAGCGAAGTGGGCCATACCAATATCGGCGCAGGCCGCGTGGTTTATCAGGAGCTCACCCGCATCACCAAGAGCACCATCGATGGGGATTTCTTTGAAAATGAAGCCCTCATGAATGCCATGAGCAATGCCAAGGAAAAGGGCACCGCTCTGCATCTGATGGGGCTGATGAGCGATGGCGGCGTTCATAGCCATAATAGCCATCTTTGGGCCCTTTTGGAAATGGCTAAAAAGTGCGGCCTTGAAAAGGTATTTATCCATTGCTTCCTCGATGGAAGAGATGTGCCTCCGGCAAGCGGCGCTGATTTTGTGGCCGAGTGCGTGGAGAAATGCAAAGAGATCGGCGTTGGTAAAGTGGCAACCGTAATGGGGCGCTACTATGCCATGGACCGTGATAACCGCTGGGATCGGGTTGAGAAGGCCTATGCCGCCATGGTTTATGGCGAGGGCAATAAAAATGAAGATCCCGTTGCCGCCATTCGCGCTTCCTATGAGGTTGTAGACGAAGAGGGCAAGAACCTGACCGATGAGTTTGTTCTGCCTACTGTTTGCGCAGAGGGCGCGGCTATCGGCGCAGAGGATAGCGTGGTATTTTTCAATTTCCGCCCCGATCGGGCAAGAGAAATCACCCGCACCTTGGTGGACGAGGCTTTCGAGGGCTTCGAGCGCAAGAAGGGCTTCTTCCCCCTCACCTATGTTTGCATGACTCAATATGATGCTTCTATGCCCAATGTGCAGGTGGCTTTCAAGCCCCAGTCCTTGGAGAATACCCTTGGGGAATATCTTGCCAAGATGGGCAAAACCCAGTTGAGAATTGCCGAAACCGAGAAATATGCTCATGTAACCTTCTTCTTCAATGGCGGTGTTGAAACCGTATCGGAAGGGGAGGATCGGGAGCTGATCGCTTCTCCTAAAGTGGCAACCTATGATCTGAAGCCCTCTATGAGCGCGGTTGAGGTTTGCGATAAGGCTGTGGCCCATATTGAAAGCGGCAAATATGATGCGGTGATCCTGAATTTCGCAAATTGCGATATGGTGGGCCATACCGGCGTTTTCGAGGCTGCTGTTGAAGCGGTTGAAACGGTGGATGCCTGCGTTGGCAGAGTGGCTGATGCGGTGAAGAAGATGGGCGGCGCCATGTTTATGACTGCCGACCATGGTAATGCAGATCGGATGCTGGATACCGATGGTTCTCCCTTCACTGCCCATACCACCAATCCTGTTCCCTTCATCGTTTATAATTATCCCTGCACCCTTCGGGAGGGCGGCAAGCTTTGCGATATTGCTCCCACCATGCTGGAATGGCTGGAGCTTCCCATCCCTGCAGAGATGACCGGTGAAAGCCTTTTTAAGAAATGATCTGAATTTTTAAGTGAGTGGGATCGCGCTTTTTGCGCGATGCCGCATTTTTTATTGCAGAAGAGGGATTTATTTTATATAATGAAAAATAATTTTAAAATTTTTAAAATAAATGTCACATTTTTCCTTTTTTCAAACATTTAATGGGTGAAGGGGAAAATAAAACCCCTGTTGCTGCAGCAATTTATATCAAAGGAGGTGGTTCCGATGCAAAAAGCCCGTTTGCACCGAGCAATATTGGAAAATAGCAGAGCGGTTTATAAGATCGCCATGGTTATTCTGCGCAATCCCGATGATGCCGACGATGCCCTGCAGGAAACCTTTTTGCAATATTTTAAAAAGAATCCGCAATTTGAATCTCCGGAGCAGGAAAGAGTTTGGTTGATTCGATGCGCAGTTAATGTATCAAAAAATATGCGGCGAACCATCTTTCGCCATAGTCATGAGCCCTTGCGGGAAGAGATGGCCGCGCCGGCCCCCGGAACCCTTCCGGATCTTCTTTTTTCCCTGCCGCTGAAGGATCGCATGATCCTGCAGCTTCGCTATGTGGAGGGTTATTCTTCCGAAGAGATTGCCCAAATGCTTCATCTTTCATCGGCAACAGTGCGTAAGCGCTTGGAACGGGCCCGCAATCGGGCGAAAACAATTTATGAAAAGGAGTATTTATAATGGAATGGACGCAACTTAAGGTTGCGGAAGCCGGCTGGGATCTTTCTCTCTCTCAAATGAATTTGCTTACAGAGCGAGTCTATCAAAAGGCCACCGGCCCGAAAACCTTTTATTTCCCTATTCTAAAACCTCTTCTTGCTGTTGCGGCAATCGCAGTGCTGCTCTTTGGCCTGCTGCTTCTTTGGCCTAAAAAACCGATCGAAGAGCAGGTTGTTACCCTCCCCGGCTCTTCTTCCGCAGCAAAGCCCGATGAGTATGTGGAAAAGAAACCTTCGAAGGAGGAAGATTCTTCGAAGGAGCAGGGAACCGATAAAGAAGAAACTGATCCGGAAAAGGAGCAATCTTCCGAGGGTCAAAAAGATACCGAAAATGAGGAAAAGCTTCCTGTAGCCGGAGGGGAGCAGGAGGAAAAAGAGGAGGATGAAACAAATAAATCGAGGATCCATCGCTTTTGGGAAACCGAAAAAGAAATGCCCTATGAAGAAGCGGTGGCAATAGTGAAGGAAAAATTGGAAAACCGCCCTTATGAAACCCTCACCGATAAAGAGCGTATGGCTTATTATCAATGTATCTCTAACACTCTTTATGCGCGTTATAAGGATTCTTTGAAAAATTATAAAGAAAATGGCCCTCCGAATAAAAATGATATTCATTTGGAATATCATCCTGATGAAAAGGCGCCATTCTTTAAGATGCAACTCATAACTACAGAATCAGGTGTTGGAATCGACCTTCTAAAAGAGTATCCTTTAATATTTAATGATTCCTCGTACAAAATTATTGATATAAAGTCTCCGGATAAAATTAACGAGATCACAGAAAATTTTTATGCTCAAAACCAGTATGTGGAATTTATAGAACAGGAAAACGGATCCATTCTTGATGTTTTTTATGGGGAGATTATTTTGAAACATGGAACCGGTCGAGGAACCTATTATTTCAATTTTGAAAATATAAATGTTTTTGAAACAGAACTTTCCGAAAAAACGATTCAGGAAATTGTTCAGCACTATTTAAGCCTTGATTTTGTAACATGGCTGCATATAACCTGCGATTATCAATATAAAATTGTGGATTAAAATAAAAAGGAGAAAACACAAGGGGACGGTTCTCTTGTGCTTGCTTCCTTGCCGAATTTTTGCAAGCATGGCTGAATAAGAAAATGGCATCGCGCTTTTGCGCGATGCCGTTTTTAATGGTTTTATTTTTGGTGGACCTGAACCTGAATATTGGGATCGCGGAGCAAAAGATCCAAAACCTCCAGATAGGCGGCGATGGTATGGTCGTTGCCCTCCATATTAGTTGCGGTTTGGGGGAGGGTGCGGTCATAGAAGGTGAAATGATAATAGCCATCCTCCTTAAGCTCATAGGTGCCCAATTTGATCAGATGGTTTTGCACAGCAGCGCTTCCGAACTGATCTCCTTCGATAAATCGGAAGGCAACTCCATCGAAAAGGGCTTGGATCTCGGGGGTGATCTCTTTGGATTCTTGGGCCTCCTGGATCACTTCCAGCGCCGAAGAGGAATTCACCGCCATCACAGCCTGCCGATATTCCGGCGCTTTGGGATCGGCATCTTCGCGGGATAAATATTCCTCGGCGGCCGCAACAGTCATCTCCTTGGCCTCTTCTTTATAATCCATCATCTGCTCATCTTTTTGGTAGGGCTCCGAAGGGGTGGCAGTGGTATCATCTTGCTCTTTGCAAGCGGAGAGGGAAAGCAAAAGCATTCCTATTATAATAAGGGAGAAAATTCTCTTCATGGCATAAAACTCCTTTCAAGGGGCGCCCTTTTAGGGGCTATAAATTTATTATATATGAAAGAAGGAAAAAGGTCTATAAAAATTTTTTAAAATTTTTCAAAAAAGGGGTTGACAAATCGTTTATAGCGTGTTATCATGATAACACTTTAGCGAGGTAAAGCGCTAAAACACAAAAGTAATTAATAATTTTTCATGGAGGAAAGAAAAATGAAAATGATGAAAAGAATGATTGCGTTGGTTGCCATTTTAGTGATGATGCTCTGCATGACTGCTTGCGGCGGCAAGACCGAAACCTTGGTCGTCGGTATTACCGATTTTGCTCCCATGGATTATCAGAATGAAGATGGCGAATGGATCGGCTACGATGCAGATCTTGCAAAGGCCTTTGCAAAGAGCCTTGGCATGGATGTTGAGTTTGTTGAGATCGAGTGGGATAACAAGATCATGGAGCTGGATAACGGCAACATCGATTGCGTTTGGAACGGCATGACCTTGACCGACGAAGTGAAGGCCGGCATGAGCACTTCCAATGCTTATCTGAAGAATGCTCAAGTTGTTGTTATGCCCAAGGATAAGGCTGATTCCTATAAGACTGTTGAAGATATGAAGGCTTTGAACTTTGCAGTTGAGAAGGGTTCTGCAGGCGCAGGCGCTGCTGATGATAATGGCTTCAAGAAAACCGAAGTTCTGGATCAGGCTACCGCTCTGATGGAAGTGAAGGCCGGCACCAGCGATGCTGCTATTATCGATCTTCTGATGGCAGGCGCCATGATCGGTGAAGGCACCAGCTATGAGAACCTGACCTTCTCTATTGAGCTGACCAGCGAGGAATACGGCATTGGCTTTAAGAAGGATTCCGAGCTTACCGCAAAGCTTAACGACTTCCTGAAGGATGCCTACGAAGATGGCACCATGGCTGATCTTGCCAAGACCTATGGCATCTCCGATAAGAATATCATTGCTCAATAAATCAAATTAAAGCTTCCAAATCGGCAGAGGGGCATGTAGAGTGCCTCTCTGCTTTTGGGCTGTAAAGACGAGGTTTTTATGAATACATTTTTTGAACAACTGCCGGTAGTTGTGGGCGCGCTGAACGAGGGCTTTGTTACCACGCTGCTTCTATTTTTGATCACCCTTGCGGGAGCGATCCCCTTGGGGCTTTTGATTGCTTTTTGCTCCATGACAAGCTTCAAGCCCCTCAAATGGCTCACCCGCACTGTGATTTGGATTGTGCGGGGAAGCCCCTTGATGCTTCAGCTTTTGATCATTTTCTATATGCCCGGCTATCTTTTTGATTTTAACCTTTGGGGCGGCGGCGAAATGGGGCGCTTTTGGGCCTCGGCTGTTGCTTTTATCTTTAACTATGCCTGCTATTTTTCCGAAATTTACCGAAGCGGTATTGAAGGAGTGCCCCGCGGCCAGCAGGAAGCCGGCCAAGTGCTTGGCATGACCAAAGGGCAGATCTTTTTTAAGGTTACCCTTATGCAGATGGTGAAGCGGATTGTGCCGCCTATGTCGAATGAAATCATCACCTTGGTGAAGGATACCTCTCTTGCGCGGATCATTGCGCTGCAAGAAGTGATCTGGGCAGGATTTTCCTTTATGAAGGGTTCCCATGGCATTGCCGGGGAAATCTGGCCTCTTTTCTTCACCGGTGTATATTATCTTGTTTTCAATGGTTTGCTGACCATTCTTTTTGGCAAACTGGAGAAAAAACTCAGCTATTTCCAAGCATAAAGGAGGGGAGCAATAATGGCATTTTTAGAAGTTCAACATATCGAAAAGCATTTCGGCTCCACTCGGGTGCTGGAAGATATCGGGTTTACCTTGGAAAAGGGCGAGGTTTTGGCGATTATCGGTTCCTCCGGAAGCGGCAAGACCACTCTTTTGCGTTGCCTTAATTTTTTGGAAACCCCCGATCATGGGCAGATTCAGCTGGATGGCAAAATCCTTTTTGATGCCAATGATCCTGCCACCCTGAATAAAGCCGAGATCCGCAAAAAGCGGCTTCATTTCGGCCTTGTTTTTCAAAATTTCAATCTGTTCCCCCAATATACCGCGCTGAATAATGTGATGCTTGCCAAGGAGCTTTTGGCAAAGGAGCGGGAGGATTATAAGGAAAACCGCAAGCTGATCCATGAAGAGATCGAAGAAGAGGCCAAAGCCCTTCTCATTCGCATGGGCCTTGCCGATCGCATGGCGAATTATCCCCAGCAGCTTTCCGGCGGGCAGCAGCAGCGGGTATCGATTGCAAGAGCGCTGGCTCTGGGGCCGGATATTCTTTGCTTCGATGAGCCTACCAGCGCGCTGGATCCGGAACTGACCGGTGAGGTATTAAAGGTTATTCGCGAATTGAAGGATACCGGCAGTACGATGATTGTGGTAACCCATGAGATGGAGTTTGCCCGCCATGTGGCCGATAAGGTGATCTTTATGGCCGATGGAGTGATCGAAGAATGCGGCACTCCCGAAGAGGTTTTCGATCATCCTCAAAGCCCCAAAACCCAAGCCTTTTTAAATAAGACCGAATTTTAACAAAGAAGGCGATGGATTTTCCATCGCCTTTGCGCGCATTTGACCAACGGAGTAAATAAAAATATGACCAAAAATACTATTCGCAAAGAAATGGCTGCTCGCCGCGCCCGCCTTACCCTGAGGGAGCGGGAGCAATGGGAGGAGAATGCCATCAATCTTTTAAAGAAGCATCCCCGCTTCCTTTGCGCCAAAACCATCTTTCTTTATCATTCCTATGGTGCAGAATTCCCTACCGAGAAGATCGCCGCTTTGGCGGCCGAGAAGGGAAAGCGCTTGGCTTACCCAAAAGTGGAGGGAAAAAGAATGCGCTTTTATGTCGGCGGAAAATTGGTAGCCGGCTTTAAGGGTATTATGGAGCCGGAGGGCGGCAGGGTGGCCAATCCTCAAAAAGGAGATCTGATGCTGCTGCCGGGCCTTGCCTTTTCTTGGGAGGGGGATCGCCTCGGTTATGGCGGGGGCTATTATGATCGCTATCTTTCTATCTGCCGCGAGCAACCCTATAAGATCGGCCTTTGCTACCCTTGCCAGATCGAGCCGGAAATTCCTTCCGAAGAGCATGATATTTTAATGGACGAATTGCTTTTTAAGAAATTTTAGAATAATTCTAAAAAAACTGTTGACAAATCCATTTTAGTGTGTTATTCTATATTCAGAATTTAGAACCATTCTAAAAAGGAGGCGTCATGACCAAGCAACGTGCTTTGATATTGGATCTAATTCGCCATTGCGGCGGTCATCCCACCGCCGAAGAAGTTTATTGGATGGCGAAAGAAAAGATGCCGGGGATTGCCCAGGCAACGGTTTATAATAATCTTTTGCACCTTGCTGAAGCCGGCGAGATTCGCCGAATCAGCATCCAAGGGGAGCGAGATCGGTATGATAAGACCAGTGTGCCGCATATTCATATGAAGTGTGGAGAATGCGGCAGGGTATGGGATCATCCTTCTGAAGGCCTTTTGGAAAAGATGGAGCAGGAGATGGGGGTTGCCATCGATTATTATGAGCTGGCAGTCCATTGCCGCTGCAAGGATTGCGCTGAAAAAGTATTTTAATTTTAATGATAAAAAGGAGAACAAACCATGGAACTCAAAGGAACTAAAACCGAAAAAAATCTGCAGACCGCTTTTGCCGGCGAAAGCCAAGCCCGCAATAAGTACACTTATTTTGCATCTGTTGCCAAGAAGGAAGGCTATGAGCAGATCGCCGCTCTCTTCCTGAAGACCGCAGAGAACGAGAAAGAGCATGCAAAAATGTGGTTTAAGGCTCTTGGCGAGCTGGGCGATACTGCTGCCAACTTGGCTGCCGCTGCTGAAGGCGAGAACTATGAGTGGACCGATATGTATGATACCTTTGCAAAAGAAGCAGAGGAGGAAGGCTTCACCAAGCTGGCTTATCAGTTCCGCGCTGTTGCCGCTATCGAGAAGTCTCATGAGGAGCGCTATCGCGCCCTGCTTTCCAATGTTGAGATGCAGAAGGTATTCGAGAAAGCCGATGAAACTATGTGGGAATGCCGCAACTGCGGCCACCTTGTGATGGGCAAGAAGGCTCCCGAGCTTTGCCCCGTATGCGCCCATCCCAAGAGCTATTTTGAAGTAAGAGCCGAGAACTATTAATTGATGAAGACCGCCCTAAATGGGCCATACCATAAAAAAGGTAATCTTGGGGCACCCTCCGCAAGGAAGGATAGGTTTTGAAAGCATCTTTTTCGCCCAAACAAATCGAAAAAATCACGCCCTGCGCTAGCATGGCGGGATTTTTGTCAATTCGCTTGAACAAAAAATCTGTATTTCAAAACTGCTTATGGCACCTTGATTTGCGAAAGTTTGGATGCAAGACAAGGCAAAAAGCGCAGGCACCCTAACGGGTGGCGAGCATTTTTAACGCTGGTTTGCGCCAAAATCTCGCCAATCAAGGCTATCCTTCCTTACGAAGGGTGCCCCACGATTACCTTTTTTATTTTCCGCCGAAAGGAACGGCCGCGTATCGATATACAGCGCCCGCTCCTTTCAACGAAATCTGACCTCATTTATAGCGGTCTTGGGTAAGTTTATTGAAAAAGAATCATTTGCAAAAGAATTTTTTTACCCTTCTCCATAAGGCGATTTGTTTTTGATGAAATGTTAGGCGCTCATAGAGGATTACCGGCTTGAATTGGCCGCAGATTCGGCAGAGGTGCCTTTCTTTGGCAAAAACATACTGTCGAGGTGTTTTATCTAAACCAAAAAGCTTATTATAGCAATCAATGCAAAAAAATCCCATGTAAAACCTCCTTTATAATTTAGTATACTTAAAATAAGTATACTTTAAACATTGTATCACAAAATAATCTTAAAATAAACTTAAAATAAGATTATTTTGGAGGAAAGATGAGAAACAAAAATAATAAGCATTTAGGCTTGGAGATCGATCCGGAGTTGCATGGGAAACTGCGCTATATAGCAAAATATGAAGACCGTTCCATCAATGGGCAGCTCCTTTATTTGGTGCGCAAATGCATTCGTGAATTTGAGGAAAAAAACGGAACGATTGATTTGCAACAATAAGGGATATTATTATCTTATCATTTATGCATTGCAAATGCAATGCATAAATGATAAGAATTTTAGTCTACACTATAAGCAAGACAAATGCATTGCGAGGTATAGAGTATGGCTAAATTTAAAATTCCATCGATTCCGCCCACAACCAATAAAACCATTCGATTCCCAAACGATGTGGTAGAGCAAGTGGAGCGGGCGATTCAAGGGAAAGAGTGCACCTTTTCAGCATTTGTGATTGCTGCAGTTAAGGCGGCTCTTGCGGATTTAGAAGAAAAATAAAACTCGGCTCAGCCGAGTTTTTTTCCTTAACTTTTGCCTTTGGCAAAAAATTCACTGCCCCGAAGGGGCAATTTCACTTTTCGCCATGAGCGAAAAATTTCACTCGCCTGAAAGCGAATTTCACTCCAAATAAAAAAGACCCTCTCGGGTCTTTTTTTATTTGGAATATTATGCCAGAAGGGCCTGAAGGCGGGTATTGATGGTAAGAAGGAACTCTTCGGTATCCACCTTTTGCTTATTGGGCAGAGTGGAAAGAAGGGCAAGGTCGCCGGTCATGATGCCATCTTCAATCGTTTGAATGGTGGCCCGCTCCAGGCAATCGGCAAAGCGGATCAGATCGGGCAGCTCATCCATCTCGCCCCGCTTGCGCAGCGCGCCGGTCCAGGCAAAGAGGGTGGCCACGCTGTTGGTGGAGGTCTTCTCGCCCTTCAGGTGCTTATAATAATGGCGCTGCACAGTGCCGTGGGCAGCTTCATATTCATAAACTCCATCGGGAGAAACCAGCACCGAGGTCATCATGGCAAGGGAACCATAGGCGGTGGCAACCATATCGCTCATTACATCGCCGTCATAGTTTTTGCAGGCCCAGATATAGCCGCCCTCGGAGCGGATCACTCTTGCTACTGCATCGTCGATAAGGGTATAGAAATATTCAATGCCGGCGGCTTCGAATTTTTCTTTATAATCGGCATCATAAACCTCTTGGAAGATATCCTTGAAGCGATGATCATATTTTTTGGAGATGGTATCTTTGCTGGCAAACCAGATATCCTGATGGGTATCGAGGGCGAAGTTAAAGCAGCTTCTTGCAAAGCTTTCGATGGAGGAATCCACATTATGCATGCCCTGAATAATGCCGGCGCTCTCCCCGAATTGATGGATCAGGGAGCGGGTTTCATTGCCGGCTTTATCGGTGCAGACCAGCTCGCATTTGGAATCGGCGGGAACCTGCATCTCGGTATTCTTATAAACATCGCCATAGGCATGGCGGGCGATGGTGATGGGCTTGGTCCAAGTGGGAATATAAGGGGTGATGCCCTTCACAATGATGGGAGTGCGGAAAACGGTGCCATCGAGAATGGCGCGAATGGTGCCATTGGGGGATTTCCACATTTCTTTCAGGTTGTATTCGGTCATTCTTGCGGCATTGGGGGTGATGGTGGCGCATTTAACTGCCACACCATATTTCTTGGTTGCCTCGGCGGAATCAAAGGTTACCTGATCGTTGGTCTCGTTGCGGTGCTCCAAGCCAAGATCATAATATTCGCTTTTGAGATCCACATAGGGATAAATCAGAATATCCTTGATCATCTTCCAGATGATGCGGGTCATTTCGTCTCCATCCATCTCCACCAAGGGAGTTTTCATTTGAATTTTAGCCATTTTTATTCTCCTTTCTTGGTATAGGCCAGAAGGCTTCCTGCCTTCAGAATGGCCTTTTGCCGATCGGTAAAGGCGCAGGTGAGAGGAATCTCAATGCCCTTGGTTTCATCCAAAAGCATCATCTTTCCGCTTTCCATGCCGGCATAGATATCCTTAATGGTGAGCCGATCGCCCTGCTCGATCTTTTCATAATCTTCGGGGTTTTCAAAGGTAAGAGGCATAATGCCTGCGTTGATCAGGTTAGCAATATGAATTCTTGCAAAGCTCTTGGTAATCACCGCCCGCACCCCAAGATAAAGGGGAACCAGCGCGGCATGCTCGCGGGAGGAGCCTTGGCCATAGTTCATACCGCCGATAATAATGCTTTCGCCCGCGGCCTTTGCCCGCTCGGGGAAGCTCTTATCGCAAACACCGAAGCAGAACTGGGAAAGATAGGGGATATTGGAGCGATAGGGCAGAATCTTAGCGCCTGCCGGCATAATATGGTCGGTGGTAATATTATCGCCCACCTTCAAAATAAGCTCTGCAGAGAGGGTATCCTCCTGAGGCTTGGCTTCGGGGAATTTCTTAATATTGGGGCCGCGAAGGATCTCGAGCTCTTTGGCTTCTTCGGGATCAGCAGGGGGAATCACTGCGCTATCATCGATCTTGAAGGCGGCAGGCATCTCCACCTTCGGCATGGCGCCGAGAAGGGTGGGATCGGTGATCTCGCCGGTGAGGGCTGCGGCGGCTGCGGTTTCGGGAGAAACCAAATATACCTTGCCGTCTGCAGTGCCGCTTCTGCCTTCAAAATTGCGGTTGAAGGTGCGAAGGGAAACACCCGCGGAATTGGGCGAGAAGCCCATGCCGATGCAGGGGCCGCAAGCGCATTCCAAAACTCTTGCGCCGCTGGCCAGAATATCGGAAAGAGCGCCGCAATCGGCAAGCATGGTTAAAACCTGCTTGGAGCCGGGGGAGATGGAAAGGCTCACATTCGGAGAAATGGTCTTGCCCTTCAGAATGGCGGCAACCTTCAGCATATCATAAAGAGAAGAGTTGGTGCAGGAGCCGATGCAAACCTGATCCACCTTGGTGCCCTTCAAAGAGGAAACCTTCACCACATTATCGGGGGAATGGGGGCAGGCGATCATGGGCTCCAGCGCGGAAAGATCAATATTGATGATCCGATCATATTCTGCATCTGCATCGCTCTCAAGAGGCTTCCAGGCCTCGCCACGGCCTTCTGCCTCCAAGAAGGCTTTGGTGATCTCATCGGAGGGGAAGATGGAAGTGGTGGCGCCAAGCTCGGTGCCCATATTGGTGATGGTAGCCCGCTCGGGAACCGAAAGACTCTTGATGCCTTCGCCGCCCCATTCCACAATATAGCCAACGCCGCCTTTTACAGAAAGAATTCTCAAGATCTCCAGACTCACATCCTTGGCGGTAACAAAATCGCGCAGTTTTCCGGTGAGATTGACCTTGATCATTTTAGGCATGGTAATATAGTAAGCGCCGCCGCCCATAGCCACTGCCACATCCAAGCCGCCGGCACCAAAGGCCAGCATACCGATGCCGCCGCCGGTGGGGGTATGGCTATCGGAGCCGATGAGGGTTTTGCCGGGGATGCCGAACCGCTCCAGATGCACCTGATGGCAGATGCCGTTGCCGGGGCGGGAGAAATAAATTCCATGCTTTTTGGCAATGGATTGAATAAAGCGATGGTCATCGGCATTTTCAAAGCCGCTTTGCAGGGTATTATGGTCGATATAGGCCACACTCCGCTCGGTGCGCACCCGATCGATGCCCATGGTTTCAAATTCCAGATAGGCCATGGTGCCGGTGGCATCTTGGGTTAAGGTCTGATCGATCCGCAGGGCGATCTCTTCGCCGGCCTTCATCCGGCCGCTGATCAGATGGTCTTGAATAATCTTTTGTGCAATCGTAAGTCCCATTTTAATTTATCCTTTCATGATATGGTTCTTGGCATTTTCTGTATGCTTGAGAATGGCGGCCGCCGCGGCGGGGCCATCATGGGCGGCAATGGCTTCATAGATCGCCCGATGCTCTTCCACAGAAGCCTGCGCGCGGCTGTTATTTTCTACCGAGCGCTTGCGATAGCGCTGGGCTTTTTTATGAAGAGGGGTAAGGGTATCGTAGATCACCGTACTGCCGGAAAATTGATAGATCAGCTGGTGAAATTTGCTATCCATTCCCTTAATATGATCGCTATCCTGCTTGGTGAGGTAGAATTCCTGCAGCTCCAGAGTATCTTTGAGTTCCTTGAGCTGCTCTGCGGTGATCTTTTCGGCGCAGCGCTGGGCGGCAATGCCTTCGATCCGCAACCGAAGCTCCAAGATATCCTCCAGATCTTCGCGGGTGATGCCCAGCACCTTAAGGCTTTTGCCGCTTTCCACCAAAAGATGCTCCTGCTGCAGCCGCCGCAGGGCTTCCCGCACAGGAGTGCGGCTCACCCCTAAAGATTGGCAAAGCTCCATTTCGGAAAGAATGGTGCCGCGGCTGTATTTTTCACTTAAGATATCGCCCTCAAGCTGTTCAAATACCTGATCTGCCAGCGTATAAGTTTTATGCTCGATCATTTTTCAGTTCCTCCCATTTCTTTTCCAACTCATGGGTTGTCAGGGCAGTTTGGCGCCCGCCTTCATATTCTTTATCTACCCATTCTTTCATGGCGATAACAATGGGATCCTTCTTGCCTACCGCCTCATTGCCGGAAAGGTTATAATGCTCATTGATCCAATAGGCGATTCCTGCCAGACCGCTTGTTTTACTGATCAGAACAGCGGCGGGGCGATTAAGGATCTTCTTGGTATCAAAAATATTATAGATCTCTTCGTCCTTCAAAAGGCCATCGGCATGGATCCCCGCTTTGGTTACATTGAAATTATCGCCGATAAAGGGCGTCATAACAGGGATTTGGTAGCCGATCTCCTTTTTGAAGAAATCGGCGATCTCGGTGATCACTTTAGGATCCATTCCGTCGAAGGAGCCGCGCAGAGATGCATATTGCATCACCATCGCCTCCAGCGGCACATTACCGGTCCGCTCCCCGATCCCCAGCAGCGAGCAGTTGACCGAGCAGGCGCCATAGAGCCAAGCAGTGGCCGCATTGGCAACCGAAAGATAGAAATCATTATGGCCATGCCATTCCAGCATCTCGCTGGGCACTTCCGAATAATGCTGCAAGCCATAGATAATGCCGGGCACGCTGCGGGGCAGGGAAACCTCGGTGAAGGGAACACCATAGCCCATAGTATCGCAGGCACGGATCCGCACAGGGATTCCCGCATCGCGGCTCATCTTCATCAGCTCATTAACAAACGGGACCACAAAGCCAAAGAAATCCGCTCTTGTGATATCCTCCAGATGGCAGCGGGGCATAACCCCTGCCTCGAAGGCTTCCGCCACCGCCGCAAGATAGGTATCCATTGCTTGGCGGCGGCTCATCTTCAGCTTTTTAAAGATATGGTAATCGCTGCAAGAAACCAAAATACCCGTTTCCCGCACACCCAGATCCTTTACCAACTTAAAATCTTCTTTACTGGCGCGGATCCAAGTGGTGATCTCGGGGAACCTCAGCCCAAGCTCCTGGCAGCGGCGCAGGGCCTTGCGATCCTTTTCGCTATAAACGAACATCTCTGTTTGCCGAATGATGCCATAGGGGCCGCCCAATTTGGAGAGCAACTTATAGATAGTAACGATCTGATCAACGGTATAGGGCTCTACCGATTGCATTCCGTCTCTGAGAGAGGTATCGGTGATCCAAATCTCCTTGGGCATTCCAAGGGGCACCCGCCGATGGTTGAAGGAAACCTTCGGCACATCGGTATAGCTGTAAAGATCCCGATAGAGATGGGGGTTCTTCACATCTTGCAGCTCATATTTATAGTTTTCATCCTCCAGCAGATTGCTTTTGGCTGATAATTCCAGCATAGAAATTCCTCCTAGATAATCGATTGTATACAATTATACCGATGCATTTTGTATTTGTCAATTCCATTATATATAAAAAAGAGACCGAATTTTTCGATCTCTTTGTTTATTTTAATCATGAATGCTTTTTGGAGAGTCGGTCCTGCGGGCCACAACAAGCATCCGCCCCTCATTCAGCGTATATTCGCAGGTGGAGAGGGTAAGAAGCTGATCGCCGAATTTTGCTTCCACCCCCGTATCATAAAAAGCGCGGGCTTTGCAATTTTGAATATAGGCATTAAATTCTTCTTCGGTACCGTCAATAAAATCATAATAGGGGAAATGCTTCTCATCGGCAAGATCCACCTTTAAGGCGGCGATGATCTCATAGGTGCCGAAGGATTTCAGGGTATCAAATTGAATGAGCGGGTGGGCTTCATAGAATTTTTTAGAGGTATAATCGGTGAGGCAGGCGAACATGCTTCCGTTTTTCATATGATGGCCATGGATCAGAAGGTTCATGGACCGATCGGGATCGCAGCCCTCCGCCAGATAGAGAGTGCCATAGCGGGAGGAATTTTTTTGAAAATCCCGATAAAGATAGAAATTTGGCTCTTCGCTTTGCATCACCGGATAATCAATGGGGGTATCCTCAATGGTCAGCCAGGCGGCAAAATCCTCATTCATTGCCTCAAAGGGCGCATATTGCTCGGCGGCGGTGCGCTTTTGCCCAAGGGGCAGGGATTCTAAAAATTTGGTTCGCTCATAGGAAAGGGAGGAATAAAGCCTTGCATTCTCCTTGCCCTCTTTATAATAATGCCAAAGCATCAGGCCCGAAAAGATAAAAACGGCCAAAAGCAGAAGCTCCACTCCCATAAGAATAATGGTTTTAAGTTTTGGCTTTTTCATGGATTAGATTCCTTCCTTGCGGATCTGCTCATAAAGGTTTTGCGCATATTGGGTAAAGCCCAGATCGTTGGGGTGAAGATAGCGGTCGGAAAAGAATTCCGGCAGATGGGGAGCAAGAGGGTAGCCGGCAATCAGGCTGATATTGGGAAGATCCCAAAGAAGATCCTCCATAATGCTCAAAAGAGCAGTATGGGGCACTCCGATGGGCCGCGCCTGATCCCCGTCCAGCCGCCAGATGGGAGTAAGAGCAATGATTTTAGAGGCGGGGTATTGCTCTGAAAGGGTGGCATAAAAGCGGCGGCAATTTTCTGCAAAGCTTTCCATGGTGCGGCAGGACCAATCGTTGGTACCGTAGGCAACGGTGATATAATCCGGTTCAAAATCTTCTTTTTCAATCAGAAGCTCCGGCCGAAAGATCTCGCCGCCGATGGCGCGGTTAATGGAATCGGCATCCATCATTCTTGCCAAAGCAGGGGCATAGGCAAGAGAGGGGTAGAGGGCATCGTAGCCTTGGGTAATGGAATCTCCATAGGAAATCATGGTTTTTTCCCGCCTGGCAGCCTCAAAGGTGGCCCCTTCGGAAAGAAAGATCGCCTTGATGATGGCACCGGCCGACCAAGGAAAATAAATTTCGATCAGCTTTTCGCCTGCAGAGAGGGCAACCTCGCCGCTTTGGTTTTTTTCGATTTCCTTATCAACGCCGAAATGCCCCACTAAAACGCCATTCTCGCAGATATCAAAATAAGCAAAGGTTCTGCTGGAGCCTTGAATGAGGGAATAATCGATTTTTAAGCGGGTGCTATCGCTCATAAAGCTCATGCGCACCCCTGCGGTGGCCTTCGATTTTCTGAAAAAATCTTCTCGTTCTTCTTTATAATAATCCATCTGGGCTTGGCGGAAGCGGAAAAAATGAATGCCGTCTCCTTGCTTTTCGATGGAAACTGCACCGAAGGTTGCAGATCGGATCTCTTCAAAACTTAATACTCTCATAGAAACTGCTCCTTTTTTATTCTTTTTTCATTTTATCATACTCTTTCCCGCCCTTCAATACAATTTTTCATTAAAGCCGCCCATTTCCTTTAAGTTATAAAAATTTATATTTATATTCTGCGCTGATTTTGAGAATATAAAAATTTATATTTATATTTTCCAAAAAATAATATTTGCTTTATTTGGGAAGCTATGATATAATCGAGAGGACTATGTCGTAAAAAGAAAAATAAGGAGAACAAAATGGAACAGAAAAACACTTTTAAGCCGTATGTTCCTGCCGAGAAGATCACTCCCGAGCTTACCGTTACTTCTATTATAATGGGTATTCTTCTGGCAGTAATTTTCGGCGCCGCCAATGCTTATCTGGGCCTTCGGGTGGGCATGACGGTTTCTGCTTCGATCCCCGCGGCAGTTATCTCCATGGGGGTTATCCGCGTATTGATGCGGAAAAATTCGGTTTTGGAAAGCAATTTGGTGCAGACGATTGGTTCTGCAGGTGAATCCCTTGCCGCAGGCGCGATCTTCACTCTGCCCGCCCTTTTCCTTTGGGCAGCAGAAGGCAAGATGGAAAAGCCCGGTATGCTGGAGATCACTGTGATTGCGATCTTGGGCGGCCTTTTGGGCGTATTCTTCATGATCCCCTTGCGCAATGCGCTGATTGTGAAGGAGCATAATACCTTGCCCTATCCGGAAGGTACTGCTTGCGCAGAGGTTCTGCTGGCAGGAGAAGAGGGCGGCGCCAATGCCTCTACTGTATTTGCAGGAATGGGTATTGCCGCGATCTTCAAGTTCATCATCGATGGCCTTAAGCTTGTTGCAGGAGAGATCACCTTTGCGGTGAAGGGCTTTGCCGGCGCTATCGGCACCCAGATCTATCCCGCTGTAATGAGCGTTGGTTATATCTGCGGCCCCCGTATCTCCTCTTATATGTTTGCAGGCGGCCTTTTGAGCTGGGTGGTTCTGATCCCGATGATTGTGCTCTTTGGTTCTGAACTGATCCTTTATCCCGGCACCGCTCCCATCGGCGAGATCTTTGCCAAGAGCGGCGCTTCCGGCATCTGGAGCAGCTATATCCGCTATATCGGCGCAGGCGCTCTGGCCGCAGGCGGTATTATCAGCCTGATCAAATCCCTGCCCCTTATCGTTACCACCTTTACCGGTGCGATGAAGAGCATGAAGGGCGCGGGCTCTGCCGGCAATCTTCGCACCGAGCAGGATATCAATATGAAGATTGTGATCCTTGCGTTGGCGCTTCTCACTTTGCTGGTCTGGTTGGTTCCCGCGATCCCCGTAAGCCTTCTTGGGGCGATCATTGTGGTGATCTTTGGCTTCTTCTTTGCCACTGTTTCTTCCAGAATGGTGGGCCTTGTGGGCAGCAGCAATAACCCTGTTTCCGGTATGGCAATCGCTACCCTTCTGATCGCCACCTTGATCCTGAAGGTTACCGGCGGCAGCGGCGCCACCATGATGCGCAGCGCTATTGCCATCGGCTCTATTATCTGCATTGTGGCCGCTATTGCAGGCGATACTTCGCAGGATCTTAAGACCGGCTATCTCTTGGGCGCAACTCCCAAAAAGCAGCAGATCGGCGAGGTTATCGGTGTGATTTCTTCGGCTCTTGCCATCGGCGGCACCCTTTATCTGCTGGATAGCGCTTGGGGCTTTGGCTCTGCCGAGCTTGCAGCTCCTCAGGCCACTCTTATGAAGATGATCGTTGAGGGCGTTACCAGCGGGAATCTGCCTTGGAATTTGGTGCTGATCGGCGTATTTATCGCAATCGTTGTGGAAGTGATCGGTATTCCTGTGCTGCCTTTTGCCATCGGTATTTATCTGCCTGTGCATCTGAATGCCTGCATTATGGTGGGCGGCTTGGTGCGGCTCTTCATCGATAAGCTGAAGAAGGATGAGGAAACCAAGAAGGCAATTACCAGCGATGGTATCCTCTTCTGCTCCGGTATGATCGCAGGCGAGGGCCTGATCGGTATTCTGCTTGCCCTCTTTGCAGTATTTGGCTTGGATAAGGTGATCGATCTTTCCGGCCTGATCGGCCTGCCGGTTTGGGCTTCCAATGTTTTGAGCCTTGTTACCTTCGGGTTGATCGTTCTTTGCGTATTGAAGTTCTCTCTTTGGAAAAAGCGCAATAAATGATGAAGAAAAAGCAGAAAAAGAATGAAAACTATTTAGAGCGGATCCCCCTGCGGGCTGCAGGGCTTCCATGGTCGACCAACGAGAAGGGCTTGGTAGATCTCCATCGGGAGAATAAGGGCTTTTTCAATCGCCTTTTTCAAAAGCTTTTTAAAAAGCCTGCTATCAGCTATATCCATCTGGATGAGTTCGGAAGCTTTGTTTGGCCGCTGATCGATGGGCAGAGGAATATCATTGCCATCGGGGAGCAGGTGAAGGAGCATTTCGGCGAAAAGGCCGAGCCTCTCTATCCCCGCCTTGCTCAATATTTCCGCATTTTAGATAGCTATCATTTTATCGAATTTAAAAAATAAAAAGATGGAGAAGGGGCGTTCCCTTCTCCATCTTTTTATTGAAAAAGAGCAGCGAGAGTGCTAAAATGATAAAAAGAAAGGTTTAGAAAAGGCGGTGCTGAAAAATGGTTGAAGTTGTTGCGGCTCTGATCTGGAAAGAGAATCGGTTTATGATCTGCCAAAGGCCGCCCCATAAAGGAAATGGGCTTTTATGGGAGTTTGTAGGCGGAAAGGTGGAGCCGGACGAGAGCAAGGAGCAGGCGCTTATTCGGGAATGCCGCGAGGAATTGGCGGTAAAGGTATCGGTGGGCAAGGAATTTATGGATGTGGTCCATCAGTATCCCGATGCGCTGGTGCATCTTACCCTTTTTCATGCATCCATTGCGGAAGGAGAGCCGCAGATGCTGGAGCATGTGGGGCTCGAATGGATCACCCCTGCCGAGATCGAAAAATTTGCCTTCTGCCCTGCAGATAAAGAAATTTTGGAGAGAATAAAGGCGGAATTTTAAAAACGATGCAATATAAAAAGGCTTCGGAAATCGGATTGATTTTCGAAGCCTTTTTGGTTTGATTATTTGCTGTAGAGAGAAATCATTTGCTTGCGATCTGTTTTACCATTAAATGTTTTAATGATCTCATCGATCGCAACGATTTGCTTGGGTTGCTTATAAGGCTCCAGCTTTAAGGCGATGATATCGCGGATCGCCTTTTCATCCAGCTCATAACCTTCTTTTACAACAACCAGAAGCTTTAAAGCGGTATTCCCGCCTCTGACAATCGGAATAAGCAAGCATTCATCAACGCATTCAACATGCATAACAACCTCTTCAACCTCTAAAGGAGCAACCTTAAGCCCCCCGAGATTGATGGTATCATTGCTGCGGCCCACCAAAATAAGCTCGCCGTTATCAGCAAAGTAGCAAATATCGCTCATCACAAGCATTCCGTTTTTGATTGCCTTGGCAGTTTGCTCCGGCTCATTCCAATAGCCCTGCATGACCGATTTGCTGCGAATTGCGCAAAGACCGGGCTTTGCGGGAGAGGAATCCTTGATCTCGTTGCCATCCTCATCTAAGATAACGATCTCGCTATAAGAATTGGGCTTACCAACGCTCCCTTGGTATTGGGAGCCGCCTGAAACGCAAAATTCATCGGTGCAAACAACGCCGACTTCAGAGCTGCCAAAGCAATTATACATATAAACATTCGGCAAAAGCTTGCGCATTTTTTCTTTATCGGTTTCGGGATATGCGGCCGAGCTTGAATAAATAAACCGAAGCTGACCGGCAAGGGCCTCCAAATCCTTGGAAGCCACTGCCAGAAGAAGATGGATTGCCGAAGGCGGCAGATAAAGAGAGGTAACGTTATTTTTATGAATGGTATTGAAATATTGCTTAAAATTGCGAAATCCTTCCAGAAGAACAACCGCGCTTCCCACAGCCAAAGCAATATGAACCTTGCGCAGCCCTGCGGCATGGTTCATGGGAGTTGGGATCAGCCAAACATTATCGGGGCGGATATTGGTGGTTTCTATCCCCGCCAAAGCAATATTGATCTGATTGGCATAAGATACCATTACTCCCTTTGACTTACCGGTTGTGCCGGTGGTAAAAAGAATTTCCGCAAGGCTATCCTCTTTGGGCGGTTGAGGCGCAAAATCATCGCTGTATTTTTCAATTTCGGCGATCATTTCTTCAAGAGACCAAGCGAAAGGCAGATCCTCCCGCGCAGTCAAGGTGATCACTGTATTGGCATCTAATTCTTTTGCAATTTCTTCAACCCGCAGGCTGGGGGTATTCTTTTCAATAGGCACAAATGTTGCCCCTAAAAGCTGAATACCATACCAAACATAGATATAGGATAAGATATGGTCCGCTTCAACCACAATCCTATCGCCTTCCTTTATGCCTTTTTCTTGCAAAAATTTTGCCGCCTTGCGATTCATCTTGGCAAGAAGACCATAGCTGCAGCTTTCTTCTCCAACGGTAATCGCAAGTTTTTCGGGTGCTTCAGCGGCTTTTTGCTGAACAATAAGTGCCACAGAGTGAAGCATTTTTTCAACCTCCCTTTGAGATTCTATTTTTTCTTCTTCTTTTCAAAAAGCGCAATGTCGCTCTTGATCTTATCATATTTTCCGGCCCAAACCGCGCCGACCGATTCATCATTGCGGCGGTCGGGAAGATCATAATTTTCGACCAAATAATCCGCCAGCACAGTTGTGAATTTTTCGGCACCATAGTAGTTAACATGGCTTTCGTCGTAGAAATCGGTTGCCTTATCAAGATCAATCGTATATGCAGCAGTACCCTCCTTATAGAAATGGAGGACCTTCATATTATTTTCTTCGAGGATCTTATAGGTTGTATTGCTGCGGCCAAGCTCATTTTCGTCCGGAAACTGAGGGGTATCAACAAAGAGCACATTGAGCTCTTTTTCTTTAATATAATCGATAAGATCATAAAGCCCGCGCTCGGCAGCAGGGGCCAGATCCTTGAATTGAGTCGGATCAAAAACAACGTCTGCATGGGGCTTTTTTCTGATGGACCTTTTTTCAGCCATATAAAAACCTCCATAAAGCTGCTCTTTGCTGCCAAGGTTATTTTCCAATAAATAGTCCTCCGACCATTTGTTATGGTATTTAATAACTGAGAAAAGGAGGGAAGCATCGAAGCGCGGCGCTTCGGGATTTTGCTCATGGATATAGGACATTGCTTTAAATGCCGCCTTGATGCGATTGAT
This sequence comes from Eubacteriales bacterium, assembly GCA_045544255.1. GTDB lineage: Bacteria > Bacillota > Clostridia > Oscillospirales > QAKW01 > QAKW01. The sequence goes on from JAZPYP010000070.1 coordinate 41,385, forward strand.
CGAGAAGAAGGGCAGGGAATCCAGATATCTTCTTGCGCGGATCTCAAGCCGCGTATCATCTTGAGTAAAAGCGCGAACATCAATAAGGATCAGTTCCGGATCTTGCCTTGATAAAACCTCATCAATAAGGTTGGTATAAAACCAAGCGGGAAAGGCATCATAGGAAACCGGATAAATCGATAATCCATGCTCCTCATAAGCCTTTGGCCCTATCCAATACCGATCAACGCCGCTGGTACCGAGATATACGGCATCGATGGTGTTTTGGGGAAGGTTTCGAAAGGTATTCATGTTTTTATCGTAGTTTTTGGTGTTTTCAATTTCGAACATATCGCATAAAACCGCAAGCATCAGCACTGCTACGAGAACAAAAGCGATAGATCTGATTATTTGCTTTTTTGCCATAATATTCTCCTGATTTTTGGGGCCTAAAATCGCCCGTAAATGAAGTCGCTTGCATTATATTCAGGGCCGTAAATGCCGAAAACCAATATCGCGGCAAGCAATAATAGGATGATGCCCCAGCGGAAAATGAGGTTTTGCCTTGCAAGCGCTTCTCTGATCTTTAAGCCGTTTTCCTGCAAAATACCGATAACAAGAAGAACGACCAATGCTAAAATCAAAACAGTCATATTCTTTTGATCTAAACCATAGGTGAAGATTTGGCCATTGACACCTGTAAGAAAATCAAAGCTTACGGAAGTGAACATGGTTTTGATCATCGAAAAAGCTTCGGGGAGACTTGGGGCTTTCACAATGATGCGAGAGATGCAAAGAAGCCCGAAGGTGCGCAATATCTGGAAAAGCCGCCAGCTAAATGCTTCGGTATTAATGCGAAGCCATTTGGTAAGCTTTTGGTAAAAGGGAGCAAGAGCAACCGAAGAGGAGATCAGCAACGCGTTATAAAGACCGTTGGCAATATACTGCCAGGTAACACCGTGCCAGATACCGATCAGGAAAAATACCACAAACGGAGCCGCCACGGAAGGCACCATTTTAGCCGCATGGTTGCCAAAGGTTTTGCGGAATTTTTTGCTGACTGCGGTTACAGGCTTGCAAAGCATGATCGGGAAGAAAACAAACTCTCTCATCCAAGCGCCCAGAGACATATGCCATCTGCGCCAGAAATCGGCCATAGATGTTGCAAAGAAGGGGCGCTCAAAATTGAGCGGGAGATCAATGCCGAGCATCTGCGCCGCGCCGCGGGTTATATCGGTGCCGCCGGAAAAATCGCCATAGATCTGGAAGGAATACATAAGTACGCCAAAGAAGATCTGAGAACCGTTGGTATATTCAAATCCATCGGCAAAGATCATCTTGACCACGGGGGCTACTCGATCGGCAATAACAAGCTTTTTAAAGAAGCCCCAAAGGATAAGTTGAGCACCGTATTTTAAATTATTATAATCAAGCTTATGGGGCTGCTGCAGCTGCATGCCAACATCGTTGAATCGGAAAAGCGGGCCTTGCACAATGGAGGGAAAGAACGAAGCAAATAAAGCAAATTTACCGATATGCTTTTCTGCCTTATGCTTTCCGCGCCCGATATCGATCAGGTAGCCGATGCAGTTAAATGTATAATAGGATAACCCCAGCGGAACAAGAATATTCACAAAGGGAATGGAAGCATCATATTTGAACAATGAAAATACATCGTTCAGCCGGCCTATAACCAAATTTGCGCATTTAACGGTTGCCAGAACACCCAGATTGATCAGCACGGTTATAACCTGAATGGTATGGATCTTTTTGGCAACCTGCTTTTTAAGTTCGCGCTTATGCTCTTTGGTGGCCTCATCTCCCAGCGCCTCAATTTTAAGCTGCTGCTTATCCCGCAATCTTTGCATCCAAAGGCCGGAGGCATAGGTAAACAATGTGGTAAAAAGAATATAAACCACATGGTCGAATCCGCTGCTTAAATAGAAACCGTAGCTTGCAATCAGCAATACTGCCCACTGAAGCTTTTTAGGCACTGCGTAGTAGATGATAAGCACTACGCCTAAAAACAGTAAAAAGTTTAATGAATTTAAAACCATAACAATTCTCTTGGCAAAAATTTTGCCGCAAATTCTCCTTTTTAAGAATCTGACTAATAGCCGTACCTTTAAGTATAATATATATTCATATCTATGTCAATCAACAAAATCTATCAAGGGCATCAAAAAACGACTCTTGCGTGCAAGAGTCGTTTTTTGTGAAAAAATTTACATTTCTGCTTGGTGCTTTGCAGCCTTTTTCTTATTCGAGGTAAGGGCAACCTCGCCCTTAAGGTACATTGCAATAACACCGAGGAGAACCATAACGGTTGAAATATAGATGATGACAGGAATGATTTTGCCCGAGATAAATAAGCAAATGGCATTGGCGGTTTCGCCGCCGATGATCAGAGCGGCAAGAAAGCCAAAGAAGGTCAGGCCGCCGGCGAAGAGGGAAAGCGCGATGCCGTAGCCGAAAATCACGCGTAATACATTGCTTATTTTATGGCATATCTCTTTAAATTTCATCGTGAGCCCTCCTTATATTCCTATTACGGGAAGCCAGCCCATAAGAATGATGACCTGCATGGCAAATTGCAAGCCAACCCACCACCAGTCGTTCTTAACTGTTTTGGAAAAGTCCGATTCGGCGATCGACATTCCCGCATAAAGCCCCAGCGCCAAGGGCGGTGTGATCCCGCACATAACGCCGCAAATGCAAGGAAGCATTGCTGCCGCAAGGAGCGGATCAACGCCGACATTTGCCAGCACGGTGATAAACATTGAGCCGAAAATGACAACCTGCGATGAACCGGGCACCACCATGCCCATAAAGCAGGTAATAACGCAGATAGCGAGCACTGTTCCGAGTTTGCCAAAGTTCCACCCGCTGATAATAGCCCCAAGATCTTCGGCCACATTAAGGTCGGCAAAAAGCGCACCGATCATATAGCCAAACAGGCAAACCGCAATGGTGGGGGCAATGGTCTTAACGCCATCGGAAAACATTTTTGCAATGTTTTTAAATTTAACGATCTTTTTATCCTTGGTAATCAGGCAAGCGTAGGCCGAGGCAATACCGCCGATAAAAAGCAAAATCGAGCTTGAAAGGGCTTTGGCGCCGCTTGCACCAAGCCGCTCGGTGAAGAAATTATCCTTGAAGAGAGCATCTAAAATGAAGGGGAGGATAATGATAACCGGCAATAATAATGCCTGCCAGCCGTTCTTGAAGGTTTCTTTTAAGCTTGGTAATTCCTCTTTGCTCATAGGCTTTACTTTGTAATATTTGCAAAAAGCAAAAACGGTAACAAGTCTTTGGATAATAAAATATAAAGAAATTGTCCAAAGTACCATCCAAAATCTACCCGTGGAAACATCAGAATCAGGGTAAAGAGCATAGAAAGCACCCATGGCCGCAACAATATTAGAAGAAGGCGGGATCATATTCCCAAGATAGCTTGCGTTGCTCTCTATATTGGCCGCAAGCTCCGGCGGAAAGCCGGAACGCTTCATGGCAGGGATCGTTATGGAGCCCGTTGCCATAACATTTCCCGGACCGGAGCCCGAAAGGGCGCCCATAAAGCTGCTCGCAATTACTGCAGCATAGCCGGCACCGCCGGAGATTCTGCTGACAAGGGATAAAATCAAGGCAATGCAGCTATCGATGATCTTTGTTTTGGTAAGAAGAATAGACATTCCGACAAAAGCTACCATTGAATAGAGCAGCGAGGTCGAAAGGCTATCGTTGATATAGCTCCAAACATTTGCCCATTTTCCTGTAATGGTGAGCAAAAGTAAAAAGCTTAAGAAAACAGCTTCGTAAACCGGACGCTTAACGAACAAAAACCATACGCAGATTACTGCCAACATGATGCCTAAATAGATCATTGAACTTGGCATGATGCTTCCTCCTTTAATTACATTTTGGTTATGAAATATATTACATAACGGTTATAATTATACTGTTGTTTTAAAATTTGTCAACACTTTTTTAAAAAATTAGTTTTATCAGGATGGTTGCATTTTCAAATTAAAAATGATAGTATGTAGGTAAATAATGTTTTGGGGGGATTATATGAACTCGCGGCAATTAAGATATGCTGTAGAATTATCAGAAGTCGGAAGCTTTTCAAAGCTTGCCGAAACCCAAGGCGTTTCTCAACCGGCGTTAAGCAAGCAAATTTTATCGCTGGAAAAAGAGCTTGGCGTTAAGCTTTTTCAGCGCGCTGCCACTTTTGTTTCCCCCACCCCTGCAGGCGCCCATTTTATCCGCGAAGCCCGCGAAATATTGTATAAGGAAGACCAGCTCAAAAAGTCTATGATGCAATATAAGTCGGGCGATAGGGGCGAGCTGATCATCGGGGTTACTCCGTTTCGAGGGAGCTATCTTATGCCCGCGTTGGTCAAAAAGCTTTCAACCAAATTTTCGGGGCTTCAAGTGAAATTAGTTGAAAAAGGCAGTGAATTTTTAAGGCATGATGCGGCTGAGGGTAAATTTGATTTTGCAGTGGTAAATCTTCCGGTCGACGATAGTGTTTTAGAAGTGATCCCCCTTGAGCCCGATCGCTTGGTTCTGGTGGTGCCGAATAAGCTATGCGAAAAATATAATCTTTCGGGCAAAAACATAAGTTTTGTTGATTGTGCAGATCTTCCTTTTGTTGTTGTCGGTGCTGCCCAAGAAATGCGTGTGCTTTTTGATAGGCTTTGCATTTCCCTCGGCGTAAATCCCAAGATCATAGCGGAGGTAACGGGATTGGTTACCGCTCTTGAAATTGTAAGTTCGGGCGTTGCCGCAACGCTGCTGCCCAAGCAATTTGTAACCAGCCGAAAAACCAACGGGATCTCCCTTTTCGAACTTAATGATAATACTACCTTGCGTCAGCCGGCAGTGGTGCGAAAAAAGGGGCAGTTCAAATCCCAATACGCGCAAGCGGCCATAGAATTTTTAAAAGAACAAAATTGATCATAAAACTCCAAGCAAAGCCAGGGCTTTGCTTGGGGTTTTGAGACTGTCAAAAAAGTCCCCGACCGCAGAAAAAGGAAAGAAAGCAAACAGATTGTACCACTCAATAAATCAAGAAGGAGAAAGAAGTATCATTCTTTCTCTTTATTTTCTTTAAAAGGAAAAAATCCGCATAATCATGCGGATTTTGATTAAATTTTTCTGCTATCCGCCAAACCGCTCTCTACCGTACCTATGTACGCCGACGAGAACGGTTTGACGAATTCGGAAACATTTTTGAGAGTCTCCCAGCGTGTCAAAGATAATAAAACAGAGTTCTTTGACACGCTGAAAAAAGAGGTATGCTGCGCATACCTCTTTTTTTATACCATTTTTTGAGGATCTACCCATTCATCGAATTCCCTCTCGGAAAGAAGGCCGCTTTGAAGGGCCGCTTCCTTCAGGGTTTTGCCCTCAAGATAGGCCTCTCTTGCGATCTTTGCCGCCTTTTCATAACCGATTTTAGGGGAGAGGCAGGTAACCAGCATCAAAGATTGCTCCAAAAGCTGCCCCATTCGCGCCTCATTTGCCTTCATTCCCTTCAGGCACTTTTCGGAAAAGGAGCGGATGCTATCGGCCAGAAGGCGCACCGACTGCAGAAAATTATAGGCGCAGACCGGCATAAATACATTGAGTTGGAAATTGCCCTGACTTGCGGCGATGCCGATCGCGGCATCATTCCCCATTACCTGCACCGCAACCATAGTAAGCGCTTCGCATTGGGTGGGATTTACTTTACCGGGCATGATCGAGCTGCCCGGCTCATTTTCGGGAATGGTAATTTCTCCGATGCCGCAGCGCGGGCCGCCGGCCAGCCAGCGAATATCGTTGGCGATCTTCATCAGATTAGCCGCCAACGCCTTGAGCGCCCCATGGGCAAAAACAAAAGCGTCTTTAGAGGAAAGGGCATGGAATTTATTGGGATCGGGAGAGAACTTTTCTTCCATCTGCCGATTCAGTTGATTGCAGACCTGCTCATCAAATCCCGCTGGCGCATTCAATCCGGTGCCCACAGCAGTGCCCCCGATCGCAAGGCGGGAAAGAGCCCCGATGGTTTGCTCGATCATCAGCCGCGCTTCTTCCACCATCGCCCGCCACCCGCTGATCTCTTGAGAAAATTTCAGGGGAGTGGCATCCTGAAGATGGGTGCGGCCGATCTTGATGATCCCCTCATGCTCCTTCTCTTTTTGCAATAAAATCGCTTCCATCTCCCCCATGGCAGGGATCAGCAGTTCTTTAATGGCAGAAACCGCCGCGATATGCATGGCGGTGGGGAAGGTATCATTAGAGCTTTGAGCCATATTCACATGATCGTTGGGATGAATTTTGCAGCCTCGCTCCTCTGCCAGATGCGCAATCACTTCATTAACATTCATATTGCTTTGGGTGCCGCTGCCTGTTTGCCAAACCGAGAGGGGGAACTGCCCCTCATGGGCCCCCGCGATGATCTCATCACAGATCTTGCCGATCGCCTCGCCCTGCTCCTTCAAAAGAGCGCCCCGCTCCATATTCACAATGGCGCAAGCCTTCTTCAGCTCTCCAAAAGCGCGGATAATCTCTCTTGGCATCTTTTCTTCGCCGATCTTAAAATTTTCAAAGCTACGCTGGGTTTGAGCCCCCCATTTTTTATCGGCCGGCACCATTACCTGCCCTAAAGAATCCTGCTCCATGCGATAATCCATTTTATCTATGTTCCTTTCTTGATAAAACCGTTTGTTTATGATATTATAGTATAGAAAAATCAAAAAATCAATCAGGGAGGAAAAAAGATGGCTCCATCCAAAGTATATTTTGCTGATTTTCGGGCAGATCCCAAAGAAAATCTTTTGCAGAAGCTCAAAAGGCTATGCATTACTGCCGGTATAAAAGATATCGATTTCAACAATAAGTATGTTGCTATCAAGATTCATTTCGGGGAATACGGCAACCTCGCCTATCTGCGCCCCAACTACGCAAGGGTAGTGGCCGATCTGGTGCGGGAGCTTGGGGGAAAGCCCTTCTTAACCGATTGCAATACCCTTTATGTCGGAAGCCGAAAGAATGCGCTGGATCATTTGGAGACCGCCTATGCCAATGGCTTTTCTCCCTTTTCCACCGGTTGCCATATTCTGATCGGCGATGGCCTGAAGGGCAGCGATGAAATCTTGGTGCCGGTTGATGGCGAATATATCAAGGAAGCAAAAATCGGCCGCGCCATTATGGATGCAGATATCTTCATCTCCCTTAATCATTTTAAGGGCCATGAGTGCACAGGCTTTGGCGGCGCCCTAAAAAATATCGGCATGGGTTGCGGCTCCAGAGCCGGAAAAATGGAGATGCACAGCGATGGGAAACCCCTTGTTATAGAGCGCAAATGCATTGGCTGCAAAGCCTGCGCCAAAATCTGCGCCCATGATGCGCCCACCTTTGGGGCAGAGGGAAAAGCCACCATTGACCATGAAAAATGCGTGGGCTGCGGGCGATGCATTGCCATCTGCCCTGTGGATGCGGTTCGCGCTCCCAACGATAGCTCCAACGATCTTTTAAATATCAAGATCGCCGAGTATTCCAAAGCGGTGCTTGATGGGCGGCCCCATTTTCATGTTTCGCTGATCTGCGATGTTTCCCCCAATTGCGATTGCCATGCGGAAAACGATGCTGCTATTATTCCGAATGTTGGAATGCTTGCCTCCTTTGATCCGGTGGCGCTGGATCAGGCCTGCGCCGACCTTTGCAATGCCCAACCGATTTTGGCAAGCAGCTGCCTTGGGGATCAGCAGGAAAAAGAAGGCGACCGCTTTATCATCAACCATCCCAATACCAACTGGCGCACCTGCCTTGCCCATGCAGAAAAAATCGGGCTTGGGCAGCAGCACTATGAGCTGATCCCTCTTTCCGGCACCAAGCTTACCAAAAAAATGTTTCCGCGCATCACCCCTTCCGATCCTGCAAAAAAACGGGGGCAATAAAAATGTGTTTATTTAAATCAAAGGCCCAAAAAGAACTTGATTTTATTTTAGAGGAACTGAAAAATTTCCTCTCTAATAATTATAAGGATGCCGCCCATAGCTGCCGCAAGCAACTGGGAGAGAAAGCGGAACGCTATTATCATGAAGGCAAGCTCAATCATCAGCAATATCGCAAATATCAGCAGCTTTATGCGCACTATACCAAACTGATGCAGGATTATCATCATTAAAAAGGGGCTGTAAAAAATTCGAATGAATTTTGGGGCACCCTTCGCAAGGAAGGATAGCCTTGATAAAGCGAGATTTTGGCGCAAAACAGCGTTAAAAATGCTCGCCACCCGCCAGGGTGCCTGCGCTTTTTGCCTTGTCTTGCATCCAAACTTTCGCCAATCAAGGTGCCACAAGCAGTTTTGAGATACAGAT